>JACPZO010000140.1 GCA_016195465.1 Nitrospirota bacterium | reverse complement strand
GATTCCCGACGGAGTAACAGGCGGCCGTCAAGAGATTACGGTGAATCGGTGAATGGGTGAATCGGTGAATGGAAAAGCAATCAGCCTTTAGCGGTCAGCTTTTTGTTGCTGACCGCTGAGGGCTGATCGCCTATTCGTAGAGCTTCCGGATCTCCTTCTCGTACTTCTTCATGATGAAGTTGCGCTTCTTCTTGAGGGTATGGGTGAGCTCCACGCCGACCTTGAACTCCTCGGGGAGGAGATGGAACCGTGAGATCAGCTCGTACGGTTTGAATCCATTCTGAATCGAGACGAGGCGCTTGATCTCGGCCTTGATGAACGAGGCCACCCCTTCCGCGGCCAGGAGGCCGGGCCAGGCCTTCGAGATGCCGGACGTTTGGGCGAATCGCTCGACGGCCTCCCGGTCCGGCACGATCAGGGCGCCGAGCGACTTCTGATCTTGTCCCACGATTAGCGCCTGGGCGATGGAGTCGCTCTCGCAGATCTTGGCCTCCAGCGGCTCCGGCTCGACGTTTTCCCCGCCGAGAAGGACGATCGTGTCCTTCGCCCGGCCCGTGATGGCCAGTTCCCCCGTCAGCGTCATCCGCCCAAGGTCTCCCGTGTTGAGCCAGCCGTCGTGCGAAAGGGCCTTGGCTGTCTCGTTCGCGTCCTTGTAGTACCCCTTCATCACCTGGGGCCCGCGGATGTGAATGATTCCCTGCCGGCCGGGGGGAAGGCGGTTTCCCTTCTCGTCTCGGATCTCGATCTCCGTCTCGGGCATGGGCGGACCGACGGTCCGGAGGACGGGCCCTTCCTTCCGCCGGATGGCGACGCCGGCGGCCGTCTCGGTGAGTCCATAACCCTCGATGATCGTAATGCCGACGGCGTCGAAGAACCCGTCGACGTGAGCGGGGAGGGCCCCGCCTCCGCTGATGGCGACGCGGAGAGCGCCGCCGGTCCGGGACCGCAGGGCCTCGAACTTCTTCTGGGCAAGCCGGTAGAGCGGAGCGAGAGCGGTTGTCGCGAGGCGCGATGTGATCTTCTCGGCCGAGAAGCGCGCCTGGTCCACTTTGGAGTAGGCCGGTTCTTGATCGTTCAGAATTCTCTCCGAACGTCGATAGGCCCGGCTCGTGGAGAGGAGCTTGTGGAAAAGGATTCTCTTCACGCCCGATTCCTGCGATATCTTCTGGCAAATCTTCGAGTAGATCCCCTCCCAAATTCGGGGAACCGTCACGAAGACCGTCGGTTTCTCGAGAATCAGGTCCTCGGCGAGCGTGCGGGGGTTTGAATACGCCGTTGAACATCCGCTGGCGACGGCGCAGTATTCGGCGATCCGCTCCAAAATGTGCCAGGACGGGAGGATCGAGAGGAACCGGTCCTCGGGCGTCACGCCGAGAAGCGGCTGAATGACACGGGAGTCGTACACAAGATTCCCGTGTGTCAGCATCACGCCCTTGGGTGTTCCGGTCGTTCCGGACGTGTAGATGATCGTGGCCAGATCGTCCGCCCGCAGGGCGTCGCGGATCGCGTCGACACGCCGGTCTCCCTTGGCCCGCCTGGTCCGGCCGCGCGCGAGGACCGCGTCGAAAGGAAACGTCCGCTTCCCGTCTCCTCCCTTGAACCTCTCGTCCATGACGATGATCGCGCGGACGGCGGGAAGATCGGCGAAGACGGGCCGGAGTTTCTCGAGCTGGGTCTCGTCCTCGACGAACGCCGCGACGGCGTCGGAGTGCCGGATGATATAGGCCAGCTCGTCGGCGGTCGAATCGGAGCCTCGCGGGACGTCCGCGCCCCCTATGCTTTGAATCGCAAGGTCGGAGACGATCCACTCGAGACGGTTGTTGGAGATGAGGGCGGCGTGGTCTTCCTTCTTGAAGCCCATGTCCAGAAGGGCGGTCGCGAGGGAAAGGACCAGTTCTTCGAGCGTCGTATAGTCGATGGCGCGGAATGTGGTGCCGTCGCGGACCTTGAAGGCCGGGCGGTTTCCATGGCGGGCGGCTGTCTCCTTGAGGACGGCGGGCATGGAATCGGCCATTGGGGCGGCTCCTGACGGTTTGTAAGATTAGACGTTCGTGCCGATGCTGGCGCGGTCGGTCCGGAGGACGCGCTCGGTGATCTCCGCCAGCTCGGCGTCGTGCCGGTGGTCGAGCGCGAAGACGCGGCAGTGAACGATCTTGGCCGGGATGTGCTCGAAGTAGTCCATGAGCCACTCCTTCGAGACCTTCCGGGTGGACGGATTGAAGACGTAGATCTGCCGTTCGCCCATCATGAGGGGATTCTCCGGGCGCGGATCCTGGCTGGCCATGTCGACGCGGAAGGGGAGTTTCCGCAGTGACGGGGGAAGTTCCTTTCGCACTTTCTCCTCGAGGTCGGCGTGGGAGATGACCGTCCGTCCTTTCTCGGCCTGCCGGACCGAAAGGGTCGTGTCGTAGGCCATGCGCCACTTGACGTTGCGGGCGAGGATGCGGCTCCATTCGGCGCCAAGCCGCCTTCGGCGGGGATGCCGGGAGCGCGGCCAGGACCGGACCTCCTCCAGGAGCGACCAGTCGGTGAGGCGCCGGTACTCGGTCAGGCGCGTCATGGGATTGTGGGGGAAGATCGACCGGATCGTTTCCCGGAAGATCTCGCGCAGGTGCAGGTCGATGGCCCGCGTCGTCCGGTGGTAGTAGACGTTCGAGTACATGTAGAGGCGGGCGTTGAGGAACATGCCCAGGGCGGAGCCGCCCGCCTTGTGGAGCGTGAGTCCTTGAGGGGTGAAAAAGGTGTAGTGGATGAGCCGCGAGAGGTCGATGGGGCCGGTCGAGACGCCGCACATGTAGGCGTCGCGAAGGACGTAGTCCAGGTTGTCGACCGTGTAGACGCCGGAGAGAAGGGGCTGGAGGATCGTGAGCCACCGAGGCAGGCCGGACGCGGACGGGCCTGGATCCTTTCGAATGAGGAAGGCGGCGTGGGCCGGGTCGATCTCCTCTCCGGGGGCGAAGTCTCCGTTGGGAGAGCGGCGGACCTTCGCGATCAGGTTCCCGACGCCTCGCGTGATGATCTGCTGGCCGACGACCTCGTGCGTGATCCCGTATGCGTTCAGGAAGTTGTCGTCGAAGAAGTGGCCGAAGGGACCGTGGCCGGAATCGTGAAAAAGGGCGGCGATCCGCAGGAGCTCCTCGACGAAAGGCTGGGAGGGTGTTTCGGGGACCGCCTCCTTGAGCGTCGGATAGAGATGCCGGGCGAACCGCCCGGCGATGTGCATGGCCCCGAGGGAGTGGACGAACCGGGAGTGCTCGGCCGAGGGGAAGACCCATCGGGCCGACTGGAGCTGATAGATGAGCCGGAGCCGCTGCATCCACGGCGAGTCGATGAGGTCTTTTTCCGTGATCTCGGCGGAGGGTCCGTTGGCGGACGCCGGCGTTCCGCTCGAAGCCGGGACGGTGAAGGGAATGTAGCCGTGGATCGGGTCCGCGATGAGGGCCGTTCCCTGGTACTGGGCGGCGGCGGCGAGCGGCGTGGAGAAGGCGGGAGTGCGTTTCTTCATGACGGCGGAATCATACCGTGACGGGGTCCCGCGTTCAAGGGCATCGACGGCCTTGTCTTCGCGGGGGTCGTCCGGTATTCTTTCGGCGGGAGGGTATCGATGACTGGTTCCGTGATGGTTCTCTCCGCCGCGTCGGGGGCGGGACATCTCCGGGCGGCGGACGCGCTCGCTGCGGCTTTCGGGGCGCGAGGCGTTCCGGCCCGCCACGTGGAGGTCCTCAAGTACACGAACCCCATCTTCAAACGGATCTACTCGGACCTTTACGTCGATCTCGTCAACAAGCAGCCGGAAATCCTCGGATGGCTCTACAACGCCCTGGACCGCCCCTGGCAGTTTCAGAAGCGCCGCCTCGCCCTGGATCGCCTCAATACCGTCTCCCTTGTGCGTCTTCTCAAGAAGGAAAAGCCCGAGATCGTCATCTGCACGCACTTTCTCCCCGCCGAGATCCTCGTCGATCTCAGAAAGAAGAAGGTACTGGACACGCCGATCGGCGTGGTCGTGACCGATCTGGACGCGCACGCCATGTGGCTTTACAAGGGCGTGGACTGGTACTTCGTGGCACGGGAAGAGACGCGGGCCCACCTCGCGGTCCTCGGAATTCCGGAGGAGACGATCCACGTGACGGGGATTCCCATCGATCCGGTCTTCGGCGTGGACAGACCGAAACGAGCGGCGCGAATCGACTTGGGCCTCGACCCGGACAGGATGACGATCCTGGTCTCTGCCGGCGGGTTCGGCGTCGGGCCGGTGGAGACGCTCGTGAAGGCCGTTCAGGAAGTCCGGCGTCCCGTCCAGGTCGTCGTCATCTGCGGAAGGAACGCTCAATTGGAGAGAAAACTGAACGGTCTCTCCGGGATGAAGCATCCGATGAAGATCGTCGGATTCACCAGGGAAATGGATGTTTGGATGGCGGCTTCGGACCTCCTTGTCGGGAAAGCCGGCGGACTCACGAGCACGGAAGCCCTGGCGCGCGGCCTCGTCCTGGTCGTCGTCAATCCGATCCCGGGGCAGGAGGAGCGGAACAGCGACCATTTTCTCGAAGAAGGCGTGGCGATCCGGTGCAACAACCTTCGTGATCGGCGAGATCATGGCTTGAGGACGAGCTGGGGCGATGGAAGATGCCGCATGCGTGCGGTTCCTGCAATGGGCCTTACCGCGCCTCAGAATGCGCTGGGCGGGTTTCCGCAGGGTCCGCCGGCAGGTTTGCAAGAGGATCGGGAGGCGGATTCGAGAACTGGGCCTGTCCGACATCTCTGCCTATCGCGCGTTTCTCGAACCGCACCCGGAAGAATGGTATGTTCTGGATGGCCTCTGCCGGATCTCGATCTCCCGATTCTACCGTGATCGTGGCGTCTTCGAGATTCTTGAACGGGAAATCCTCCCGCGTCTCGCCGAGGAGGTCCTGGCGGGCGGCGGGAACTCGGTTCGATGCTGGAGCGCCGGCTGCGCGTCGGGCGAGGAGCCGTATTCGCTCGCGCTGACGTGGGAATGCCGGGTCGCGCCCCGGATTCCGCGCGTCGGCATCGGGATCGTCGCCACGGACAGCGACGCGGAAAGTCTCAGGCGCGCGAAGGCGGGAATCTACGCGCGGAGCAGTCTCAAGGACCTTCCGGCCGATCTCAGGGAGACCGGGTTCGCTCCGTCGGAAGGGCGGTTCGTCCTGAGGCCGGAATACCGGAACCGGGTCGCGTTCGCCCCGCAGGACGTCCGAAGCGTCATGCCCGCAGGCCCGTTTCGGCTGATCCTTTGCCGAAATCTCGCTTTTACGTATTTCGACCCGGCGCTTCAGCGGGAGATCCTTTGCGGTTTGGCCGAGCGGCTCGTCCCCGGAGGATTTCTCGTGGTCGGCCGCCGCGAGTCGTTGCCGGACGGAGCAAAGGGCTTCGAGGGACTGCCAGGCGGGATAGGAATCTATATGAGGAAATGAAAGACGCGGGTGGTATACTTCCGTGTCTGGAAGACAAGGAGTATGCGACGATGGCTCACGTATACGATCTTCCGAAAGAGGAGAGGGAACGGTTTATTGCGACGCTTGCCGCCAGGCTGGAACAACGGCGGGAGGTCGCGTTCGCCTATGTCTACGGCTCATTTGTCGAAGGTGCCCCCTTCAGGGACTTGGATCTTGGAATCTATCTGACAGGGGTGGGCGAGGACCGCATGACCGAGTACGCGATCGACCTTGCTCTTGAACTGGAGCGCACGGCGGGATTTCCCGTGGATGTCCGAGTCCTCAACGGCGCGCCGCTCTCGTTCCTGTGCAACGTTTTTCGGGGAGAAATCGTTGTTTCAAGGGACGACGATCTTCGTGTTCGGGAAGTCGAAGACGCCGTGCGGCATCATCTGGACACGGAGCCGCTGGTGAGGCGGAGTCTTCGAGAATTGGCCGAGGCATGAAGGGGAGCTTGAATTATGAAATGATCCGGGCCAGATTCGCCGAGATCGAAGAGTCTCTCCAACGGCTCGAAAGCCTCAAAACGCTTTCCAAGGAAGAGTTCCTGTCCAGCCAGGACACGATCGACATCGCCTCCTACCGCCTGCTGATCGCAATCGAGGCTGCGCTGAACGTCTGTTACCACGTTTCCGCAAAAAGACTGCAAAGAATCCCCGAAGAGTACGCGCAGTGCTTCGTCTTGCTGGAGGAGGCAGGAATCATCCCGCCCGGGCTTTCCTCGGACCTGCGGAGGATGGCGAAGTTCCGCAACCTGCTAGTGCATGTCTACTGGAAGATCGACTACGGGCAGGTCTACGACATTATCCAGCGGGACCTGGAAGACCTAAGAAGTTTCGAGAGGGCGATCGCGAAACTTCTTTAGGAAGTCCGCCCTACCACCGCCTTACCGGGCCGATGTCCACGTGAACGAAGTTCGAGCGGGGATAAGTGCCGACCCCACCGGCCTTCAGAGAGAGGGCGGCGCGGCTGAGATTGTGCGATAGCCGGAAATGACGTGAAAAGGCTCGCCGATCTCCAGGATGCCTCCGAGCGTGTGGAGGAGATCCAGAAGATCCTGGTGAATGGGCATGACCTCGTCCGTCCGGTGGTCGCGGAGGACGTGGTTGATCTCCGCTAGGGCGCCGGGAATGTATTCTCCCTTCTCCCAGTACTCGACGTCGAGGTTCTCGCCGGTATGTGTATTGTAGAACGCGAGCCGTCTCTCGGGCTCGGGGAAGGCCGGTATGTCCGCGAAGACGGGCCGAGGGGCAAGGCCCGCGGCCGCGACGAAGGCTCCCAGCTTGATGAAGCCGCGGCGGGTGACGGGCTTCTCGATCAGTTTCCGGCTGTGATGCAGGGCGTCGATCATCGGGTCTTCCTGTCCATGTCATGATCCGGCGCTCCGGTGACGTCGCGCGCCAGTCCTTCCTTCCTCCGGGCGACTTCCCGGGCCCCCTCCCAGTCCACGCGTCCTTCGATTCCCCGGCGGGCGGCGAGAGCGAGGACCGTTTGTAGCGGATCGCCCCCCTTCTTGTAAACATCTTT
>JACPZO010000145.1 GCA_016195465.1 Nitrospirota bacterium | reverse complement strand
CGGGCCTGGATGGGCCAGGACCAGCCTGAAAAGCGGCCCGCCATGATCCTTTCTACGGCCGGGGCCGTTCCTCCAGGGTCAGCGGCACCGCGATCCTCTTCCGGCCCCGCACGACGGTCAGTTGAACCGTGTCTCCAGGCTTGCGGTCCCGAAGGATGGAGATGACCTGCTCGGCCGTATCGGTTGACTGCCCCTGGATACCCGTGATGATGTCGCCCCCGATGAGGAGGATGAGGTTCCCGATCTCGACGTATCGGTCGCCTCCCTTCAGCCCCGCCTTGGCCGCCGGTCCTCCCGGAACGACCTTGGCGATCAAGACCCCTTTCTCGACCGCAAGACCGAGAGATTTGGCGGCGGCGGGCGGAAGAGTCTGGAGTTCCAATCCGGCGTAGGCGTACCGCACGTACCCATGCGAGATCAGCTCGGCGACGATCTTTCTGGCCGTCTCGACGGGAATGGAGAACCCGATCCCGGCCGATGCGCCGGAAGGGGAAAAGATGGCCGTATTGATCCCGACCATGCGGCCTTCGGAATCCAGGAGGGGGCCCCCCGAGTTGCCGGGATTGATGGCGGCGTCCGTCTGGATCACGTCCTCCACCTCGACGTCGCCGATCTTGAGCCGCTTCCGGATCGCGCTGACGATTCCCGTCGTGAGGGTCTGCTCGAGCCCGAACGGATTCCCGATGGCCAGGACCTTTTGTCCGACGCGCAATTTCCGCGAGTCGCCCCACGGGAGCGGCCTCAGGCGGTCGGGGGGGGCGTTGATCCGTATGACGGCGAGGTCGGTCTGAGGGTCCCGGCCGACGAGCTTGGCGGGCCAGTGGGTCCCGTCGGCCAGCGTGACTTGCAGGCGCTTGGCGTTCGCGACGACGTGGTTGTTGGTCAGGATGTGTCCGTTCCTGTCTACGATCGACCCGGTCCCCGAGGCCTCGGTGGGGATGGGCGTGAGGAAATAGTCGTAGGCGACGGCGTAGTTCGTGATGTTGACCACGCCGGCGTGGGCGTCCTCGAACACGCGGATCGTGTTTCCCTCGTCGGGAGAAAGGGAATGGGCGGGCGAGGAAGAGAGGAGGAGCAGTGTCCAAACGAGACCGCCCCACGCGGCGGCCCGTGAATGAAAGTCAGGACGTCCCATGAGCCGGGCCGGGCGCAGGCAATACGCCGGCGCTCAGTAGCCCTTCTTGAGCTCGAACAGGACCTGCTTGGCGATGTTCTTGAGCGTGTCGAACACGCCGATCCCCTCGATGGCGACGCCCTCGTACCAGGGGACCGCCCGCTGGTTGAGGGCCCGGTTCAGCTCGTCGACGGGGACGATGTTGGGGAGGTCGCGCTTGTTGTACTGGATCGTGTAGGGAATCTTGTCGAGGTTGTACCCCTGCTCGCTCAGGTTGACCCTCAGGTTCTCGACGCTCTCGATGTTGGCCTCCATCCGCTCGACCTGGGAGTCGGCGACGAACACGACGCCGTCCACGCCTTTCAGGATGAGCTTCCGCGAGGCGTCGTAGAAGACCTGGCCCGGGACCGTGTAGAGGTGGAAGCGGGTCTTGAACCCGCGGATATCGCCCAGATTGAGAGGGAGAAAATCGAAGAAGAGAGTCCGCTCCGTCTCGGTGGCGAGCGAGATCAGCTTCCCTTTGCTCTCCGGGTTCGTCTTCTTGTAGATGTACTGGAGGTTGGTCGTCTTCCCCCCCAGACCGGGGCCGTAGTAGACGATCTTGCAGTTGATCTCCCGCGAGGAGTAGTTGATGAACGACATCCCGTTCCTCGATTGCTATCGGATAAAGGTTCGCATGCGGAGAACGATCACCGGCTACCCAAAGAGCTTGTCGATGTCTTCATCGCTGATCTCGGCGAAGGGCGACGGCGCTCCTTCCGGAGCGGCCTTTTCCTTCTGGGTCTTGACCGCCAGGTCCTCGAAGATCCTGGTCAGCGTTTCGGCGGTCTTCTTGACGCGCAGGCGGACGAGGCCCAGCGACGATCGATGGTCGAAAATCACGACCAGGATAACGCGGTGGCCGATGACCGAAATATGGATGTTGTCTTTCTCCCCCTCGTGAAAGAGGATGGAGAACTCGCGTTCCCCCAGGAGCCTCGCCATGCCGCCCGTGGCGGCGATGTTTCCGGCCGTGAGGGACGCGAGAGACGTGGTGTCGATGTCGCGGGTCTCGCCGACGGAGGCGATCAATTGCCCGTTCTTATCGACCAGGAAGACAACCTTGGCGTTGGATTGGGAATGAAGGCGGTTGAGCTCCGCGTCGATCTGCTTGAACTCCTCATCGTACATGATGAGGTCATATCCTGGCATCCTGAGCCCCCCGGAAGCCGGTGGAAGGACAAGAAAACGCGAAACTTTTCACACTCTAACAAATTTCCCCGAGG
>JACPZO010000136.1 GCA_016195465.1 Nitrospirota bacterium | reverse complement strand
GGGGATCCCGCTCCCCTCGGAGAGGGGAGGGCTCATTCCGACGGCCGAATGGAAGGAACGCGCGCGGGGCCAGCCCTGGTATCCGGGAGAGACGCTCTCGGTGGCGATCGGGCAGGGGTACGTCCTGACGACCCCGATCCAACTCGCGACGATGTCGGCGGTCGTGGGCAACGGGGGGGAGTGGAGGCGTCCGAGCGTCGTCCGCGCCGTCCGGCTCCACGCCGATTGGACGTTCCGTTCGCTGGAGGAGGCCGAACGGGTCGCGTCCGAGGTCAAGCCGGAGACGCTGGCGCTCATCCGGGAGGGGCTCCGGGGCGTCGTCAACGAGCCGGGCGGAACGGGCCACGCGGCCCGCGTGGAGGGACTCGACATCGGAGGAAAGACGGGAACGGCCCAAGTCGTGACGCTTCGGGAGAGGCGGGAAGCGCGCGAGGCCCGGTTCCGCGACCATGCTTGGTTCGTCGCCGTCGCCCCGGTGGCGGGCCCCCGGATCGCGGTCGCCGTCCTCGTCGAGCACGGGGGGCACGGCGGGAGCGCCGCGGCGCCGGTGGCCCGGAAGGTGATCGAAGCGTATCTTGTTCGCAAGAACAACCCGCCGGCCCCCGGAGGGGCCTCGTGACCGTCGACCGGCGATTCATCGAGCACTTCGACTGGGTCCTCCTCCTGAGCGTTCTGCTGATCAGCGCGGCGGGCGTGCTCACGATCTACAGCGCGTCCGCGACGCCCTACGGACCTCAACCCACTCTCTACCTCAGGCAGATCTACTGGATCGGGGTCGGACTCGTCATCATGCTCGCGGCGGCGTCGATCGACCTCAACACGCTCAGGAGGCTCGGTCCGGTCTTCTACGCCGCCGCCGTCATTCTCCTGGTGTCCGTCCTGGCGATGGGGAGGGTCGGAATGGGGGCCCGCCGGTGGGTGCAGGCCGGTCCGGTGAGCTTCCAGCCGTCCGAGTTCGCGAAGGTGTTTCTCATTTTCTGGCTCGCTTCCCATCTGGCCGATCGTCCGCCCTCGTCCGGTCTGCGGTTGAGGGACCTGGCCCGGCCGGCGGCCCTCCTGGCCCTTCCGTTCCTGCTCGTTCTCAAGCAACCCGACCTGGGAACGGCGGCGATCCTCTTCTTCGTCGCCGTGACCATGTTCGTGGCGGCGGGCGTGAGACTCAAGCCGCTTCTGGCATTGGCGGCGGCTTCGGGGGGGGCGTTCTTTCTCATGTGGCCCGCCCTGTGGGGTTCCCTCAAGGAGTACCAGCGACAGCGGATCCTCGTGTACCTGGCTCCCGAGTCCGATCCTCTCGGCATGGGATACCACATCTCCCAGTCGAAGATCGCCATCGGATCGGGCGGTTTCTGGGGAAAGGGATACCTGGCGGGGACGCAGGGACACCTGGCGTTCCTCCCGGAGCGGCACACCGACTTCATCTTCGCCGTTTTCGTCGAAGAATGGGGGTTCCTGGGGGCCATCGCCCTCTTGGGTCTAATCGTGTTCTTTGTCGTCTGGTCGGCCGAGATCGCTTACCGGGCCCGGCACCGGTTCGACATGCTCCTTTCGGCCGGCGTGACGGCCCTGTTCGCCTGGTATACTCTGGTGAACCTGGGGATGACGATGGGGCTCACGCCCGTCGTCGGCGTTCCTCTTCCGTTCATGTCGTACGGAGGTTCGTCGGTCGCGGCCGGGTTCGCGGCCGTCGGGGTCCTGATGAACGTCCGGCTCAGGCGGTTTCGGATATTCGGATAAATCGGTGAATGGGTGAATCGGTGAATGGGTGAATCGGTGAATAGGAAAGAAAGGCACAGAGGCACAGAGGCACAGAGCGATCGGTGGCTAAACCTTGGCGAATCGGTGAATCGGAAAGACACTCCTCCCCTTTGTAAGGGGAGGCAGGGTGGGGTAGAGCGGTTCGGAGTTCGGAGTTCGGAGTTGTTCTGAACTCCCCACTCCGAACTTTGAACTTCGATCCCTTACCCCTCCTTACAAAGGAGGGGAGACTGGTGGACAAATCGGGGAGATCATGGACGAGACAATTCTAGCCAGAGTGGCCAAGCCGTCGCGCTATCTGGGCGGCGAGGTCAACGCCGTCGTGAAGGATCCCTCGCGCGTTTCGCTGACGTTCGCCCTCGCTTTTCCCGACGCCTACGAAGTGGGGATGTCCCACCTGGGCCTCAAGATCCTCTACGACATCCTGAACAGGCGCCCCGAGATCGCGGCGGAGCGCGTGTTCGCGCCGTGGGACGACGCCGAGGCGATCATGCGCCGCACGGGAACGCCCCTGGCCAGCCTCGAAACGGGACGATCCCTGTCGTCGTTCGACATCGTGGGTTTCTCCCTCCAGTACGAGCTCGGCTACACGAACGTCCTCAACATGCTCGATCTCGGGGGCGTGCCGATCCGGAGCGCCGAGCGCACCGCCGCCCATCCGCTCATTCTGGCGGGCGGCCCGTGCGTCTTCAACCCGGAGCCGATGGCGCCGTTCATCGACGCGTTCGTTCTGGGGGACGGCGAGGAGGTCGTCCTGGAGATCGCCGACCTCGTCCGCGACTGGCGGGACCGAGGTCGTACGGCCGACCCCCGCCGGGAGAAGCTCATGGACCGGCTGGCGAAGGTCGAGGGCGTCTACGTTCCGGCGCTGTTCGAAACAACGTATGCCCCCGGGGGTGGGATCGAGAAGATCGCCGACAGCAAGGGGCGAAGCTGGAAGATCCGTAAGCGCACGATCTCCCGGCTGACGGCGGCCGATTACCCCGTTGCGCCGGTCGTTCCTTTCGCGCCGATCGTCCATGACCGCGTCGCCGTGGAGATCGCGCGCGGCTGTACGCGCGGCTGCCGGTTCTGCCAGGCGGGGTACATCTATCGGCCGCTCCGGGAACGGACGCCGGAGGACGTGGAGACGCTCATCGCGAAATCGCTGGTCTCGACGGGGTACGAGGAGATGGCGCTCTCCTCCCTGTCGGCCGGGGACTACTCCTGCCTCGGGCCGCTCCTGTCGCGCCTGATGAGCCGGTACGCCGGACAGCGCGTCTCCGTCTCCCTCCCCTCGATGCGCGTGGGGACGCTCTCTCCGGAGGTCGTGGCCGAGGTCCGGCGCGTGCGGAAGAGCGGGTTCACGCTTGCGCCCGAGGCCGGGACGAGCCGCCTTCGCGACGTCGTCAACAAGGGGATCGACGAGGCCGATCTGGAGCGGGAGGTGGAGAAGGTGTTCGAGGCCGGCTGGGAGACGATCAAGCTCTACTTCATGATCGGTCTGCCGACGGAGCGGGACGAAGACCTGGACGGGATCGTGCGCGTCGCGTCGTGCGTCCGCGAGATCGGGCGGCGGGTGACGGGGAAGCCGGTCACGGTGAACGTGACGGTCTCGCCGTTCGCCCCCAAGCCGTTCACGCCGTTCCAGTGGCGGGGCCAGATCCCGATCGAGGAGATCCGGGCGAAGCAGGGGAGGGTCCGCGAGGCCCTGCGGCGCCGGGGGATCCACCCCAAGGGCCCGCGGCCGGAGATGACCCATCTCGAGGCGGCGGTGGCCCGGGGAGACCGCCGGGTCGCCTCCGTGATCGAGAACGCATGGCGCGCCGGCTGCCGGTTCGACGAGTGGGAGGAGCGGTTTGACTTCGCCAAGTGGGAAGCCTCGTTCGCCCAGGCGGGCCTTTCGCCGGCTTTTTTCGCCAACCGCGATTTCGGTCCGGGGGAGATCCTTCCGTGGGACCATATCGACGTGGGGGTCTCGAAGGAGTTCCTCTGGGCGGAGTGGGAAGCGGCCGCGCGGGCCGAGACGACGGTCGACTGCCGCGATGGTCGATGCACCGGATGCGGCGCGTGGGAGATCGGATGCGAGCCCCGCGGCTTCGGGGTCGTCTCTCCGCCGCCGGTCCCGGCGGAAGATCGCGCCGATCCGGCGGCGGGACTCGCCCAGACCGTTCGTTTCACGTTCGAGAAACGGGGACGGCTCAGGTTCCTCTCCCACCTGGAGCTCGCGGCGCTGTTTCATCGTGCTTTCCGGCGGGCCGGCCTTTCCGTGGCCCATTCGCAGGGATTCAACCCGCATCCCCGGATCTCCTTCGGCCCGGCCTTGCCGGTCGGGGCGGAGGGTTTCGAAGAGGCGGTCGATGTGACGTTCGAAACGGCGCAGGAAAGACCGGGGAGGCTGGCGGAACGCGTTAACGCTCAATTCCCGGCCGGCATTTCCCTCACGGGGGCCGCGGCCGTGGTCCCAGGGGCCTCCTCCATCTCGGAGGCGGTCTCGCGCCTTCACTACCGGGTCCCGCTTCCCGGCCGGGACCCGGAAACCGTCCGCGAGAAGGTGCGGCTCTTCGGCGAACGGAGTTCCTTGGTGATCCATCGGACGACGCCGAAGGGGCGCCGGACGTTCGATCTCAAGCCCCTCGTGGAGTCGATTCGGCTCGGCGATACGGGCGGCGTTCCCGTCCTCGATTTCGTCCTCGGGGAGAAGGAAGGGCGCACGGCGAAGCCGGTCGAGCTTCTTTCGGCCGTCCTGGGACTCGGGGCCGAGGAGACGGCTTCGCTCGTCATCACACGCACGGGTCTTTCCGGTTTCGACGGGGCGGGATGGGAGGGGCCCCTTGCCCTGGCGGGCATCCCACGGATCCGGCCGGTCGAGGTCCCCGCCTGAACATGGCCATCGAGCTGCTGATCAACGTCTCAAGGGAAGAGAGCCGGGTCGCCCGTTTCGAAAACGGGATCGTCACGGAGATCTCCATCGAGCGGAACCGGGACCGCGGGATCGTAGGGAACGTCTACAAGGGACGGGTCGTCAAGGTGCTGCCCGGAATGCAGGCGGCATTCGTCGACATCGGACTCGCGAAGGCCGCTTTCCTCTACGTCACGGACGTGTCCCACAACGTGGAGGAGTACGCCCGGTTCCTCGAGGAAGAGATCGGGGAGGGATCGGTCGAGTTCGAGGCGGCCCGCGGGCGCCGAAAAAAGGGAAACACCGCGCCGATCGAGGACCTCCTTCGAGAAGGCCAGGAAGTCATCGTGCAGGTGGCGAAGGCCCCCATCGGCGGGAAGGGCGCCCGCGTGACGTCGCACGTCTCCCTGCCGGGGCGGACGCTCGTCTACATGCCGACCGTCGACCACGTCGGCGTCTCCCGGCGGATCGCGGACGAACAGGAGCGGAAGCGCCTGCGGGACCTCGTGCTGGCCCTTCGCGAGCCGGGAAAGGGGTACATCGTGCGGACGGTCGCCGAGGGCGCGACCGAGGAGGACCTGCGCGCGGATGCCCGTTTTCTTTCCGCCTTGTGGGAGAACGTGCATGCCAAGGGGGAAAAGGCGCCGGCCGTGACGCTTCTCCACGGCGATCTCGACCTCGTTCTGAGGACCGTTCGGGATACCTTCACGAGCGAGGTCGACCGGCTGGTGATCGACGATTCCGGGGAGTTCGACCGCGTCCTCGATTTCGTCAAGACGTACCTTCCCGCGCTCGTCGCCCGCGTGGAACTCTATCGAGAGGCGGACCCGCTCTTCGACGCCTACGGGGTGGAGATCGAGCTTTCCCGAATCCTGGGCCGCAAGGTCTGGCTCAAGTCGGGAGGGTCCATCGTCATCGATTCGACCGAGGCGCTCACGGCGGTCGACGTCAACACCGGCCGGTACGTCGGGAGGATCAACCTCGAAGAAACGATTCTCAAGACCAACCTGGAAGCGGCCCGGGAGATCGCCTACCAGCTCCGGCTCCGCAACATCGGCGGCATCATCATCGTCGACTTCATCGACATGGAGAAAGAAGAGAACCAGCGCCGGGTCCTCGCGGCGTTCGAGGAGGCCCTGTCGGCCGACAGGGCGAAGATGACCCTGCATCCCATTTCATCCCTGGGACTGGTTCAGATGACGCGGAAGAGAGTCAGGGAGAACCTCGTCCGGCTTCTCTGCGAGCCGTGCCCCTACTGCGAGGGAAAGGCGATCGTCAAGTCCTCCACGACCGTCTGCTACGAAGTCTTCAGAGAGATCCGGCGGCGCAAGGCCGAGCCGGGATCCTCCGTGACAATCTCGGTCCATCCCGACGTGGCGGACCTTCTCTTTGACGAAGAACGTGCCGGGGTGGAAGAGGTCGAGAAAACGACGGGGGCGAAGATCGTCGTGAAGGGAGATCCGGGACTGCATCGGGAGCAGTTCGAGGTATCGGTCTCATAACCGCAAACTGCGTTATTCGGGCAACATTTGACTCCCCTTCCTGTGGCCTATCTGCATCACTTGAACGAGTGGACGTAGTGGCGCGTCTTCCGGTCGAAATCGCGCAGCGCCCAACTCGCTGTTTATTCGGCGTTTTTGTGACGGGCCGCTCTAGATTGAAATAGCCGCAATTGGTCCCGCCCTTGCTTATTCCACACCAGTTTTGGCGGCTCGCGTTACGGGCCGCGCGAAGGTCTTCACCCGACGCGGGGCCGATCGACGGCGGAGAGAGATGGAAACAAGCGCGAGAAGTCAGCGGACGATCGGGGGATCCGTCAGGTTCGAGGGGATCGGTCTCCATACGGGCGAGCGATGCCGGTTGACCTTGTCTCCGGCGCCGGTCAACACGGGCGTCGAGTTCCATGCGCGGAACGGACACGGGCCGGTAAGATTCGCGGCCGATCCTGAAGCCATCGTCGAAACGCGGTTGGCCACCACGCTCGGCCGGAACGGCACGAAGGTCCGGACGGTCGAGCATTTTCTGGCGACGCTTGCCGGGCTCGCAATCGACAACGTGATTGCCGAAGTCGAGGGCGGCGAGATCCCGATCCTCGACGGAAGCGCCGACTCGTTCGTCCGCCTCATCGAGCACGCCGGCATCGTTTCCCAGTCCGAGGCCCAGCCGTACATCCGCGTCCTCTCCCCGGTTTCCGTCGTGGAGGGCGACCGTTGGGTCCGAATCTCTCCGGCGGACCGGCTCCGCGTGACCTACGTCATCGACTACGGCCATCCGGCCTTCGGCGTTCAAGGGTACGACGGCGTCATCACGCGGGAGACGTTCGTCCGCGAGATCGCGCCGGCCCGCACGTTCGGTTTTCTGAGAGACGTGGAAGAGATGAAGCGCCGCGGCCTCATCCGCGGGGGATCGCTGGAGAACGCGATCGTTCTGGACGATCGCGAGGTGATCAACGAGGAAGGGCTCCGCTACGAGGATGAGTTCGTCCGGCACAAGGTCCTGGACCTGATCGGGGACTTGCGCCTGCTCGGTTTGCCCATCGTCGGCCACGTTGAAGCGCAGAAGTCGGGGCACGATCTGAACACCCGGCTGGTTCAAGCCCTGGCCCGGACGCCCTCCGCCTGGGAACGGGTCGGGGACCCTTCTCCGCGCGGGGACCTCTCTCTCTCCCTGTCGTCCGCCTGATCCGACAAACCGCCCCGACAAACCGCCCCGATAAAAATGAACTGGGGAGCCCCAACACCGTCGGCCCCCCAGTCAGTGATCCATCGATTCCGTCGAATCGAGTTACTTCTTCTTTTTCGTCGCCTTCTTCTTCGTAGCCGCCTTCTTCTTGGTCGCCATTCGGTATTTCACCTCCCCTCTGTCCTAGGTCAGGAAAGCCAATCCTCGGATGCCGGAAAAACCCATTCAGGATTCCATCCAGGGGGTCATGACCCCCTGGGTCTTGAATGATGCTACCTCTTCGCCTTCTTGGCGGGCTTCGCTTTCTTTGCCTTCTTGGTGGCCATTGGAACGATCACCTCCTTTCGAGACCGCGTGCGTCCACCGGTTGAGGCCGGGCCGTCCTCTTGTCTAGCACTTGCCCTTCTTCGTTGCCTTCTTTGCCGCCTTCTTCTTCGTGGCCATCGCTTCTTCTCACCCCCTTTTCCCCGGTCGTCTTGGCAAACGCCGCCCTCAACGGAACAGAGTCAACTGAGTGTTCGACTTCCGGGCCAGGCGCAGCGCGTGCGTCACGAACTTTTCCGCGTGCTCAAGGGCCTGCTCCCCCTCATAGCGGGGGATCGGCCGGTTCATCTCGTCGAGCGCCTGCGCGCGCCGCCTCCGCATGAGATCCATCAGGTTGACGAGGGCCTTGAGCGGCTCCCCTCCGACGGCCGACATCGCCGTGATGATGGCCTTTGGGATATCCCGGCCCCGGGGCCGGTACCCCTTGGCGAGGAGAAGGCACTTGCCGGCGCGGAGCATCGCCTCGTACGAAATGACGTAGACCCATTCGGGATCGCTCCCCCCCAGAGCCCGGGCTGATGCAAGGTCCTTCAGTGCCCGCTCCTGAAGCGTCTGGATCTGCTCGGCGTCCGGCGTAAATTTCTCGACGATTCCTCTCTCAAGAAGATCCTTAAAGTTCATCTTCCCTTCCCACCAATATCATCTTCGGCTCTCGAAGGATGTTACGGAGGAAAGGGTCACGGGCCTGCTTCTTTTGCCTGTAGTCCGCCTCGTCGAAGACCAGGTAGTTGATTTCCCGCTTGAGATCCTGTTCGAGCTGCCGGACGCTTTCGTTGAGACGTTCCAGATCGATGCGTCCGACGACGAGAAGGTTGACGTCGGAGAGGCGCTGTTCCCTTCCGCGCGCCACGGAGCCGTAGATGAAGGCGAGCCGGACTCCGGGGAACGTCGAGAAGACAGCCTTGAGACGCCCCTGGATCCCCGTGGTTTTGAAGATGATGTTTCGGAAGTCGGAATAGAGAGGAGAGCTCTTGTTGGCGAAAAAGTAACGAAGGTTGCCTTTCTTTTCGCTCGACAGCAGGCCTGACTTCTCGAGATTGTCGAGCTCCCGCTTGATGCCCGAGACGTCATAATTCAACAGTCGCGCGACCTCCCTCATGTAGAACCGATCGTCCGGGTGATTGAAGAACAAGTTCAGAAGATCGGCCCGGGTCGAGGGGAATAGTTTTCTGAGCAACGGCAGTCACCCCTTATATAGATTTGTTTACAACAGAAGATGCAGTTTTGTCAACAGATATTTTTCATGGGAGGCGTCTTCGACCGTCCGAGGCCGTTCGAGGAATCCGCGCGGACGGCCTCGGCGCGGACAACCCGGGACGAGCCGGCTCGCGCGCACCGGGAACGGAGCGGGGACGATCGAGCGGAAATGGGCGTTCTGGGATGGGAAGATGAAAGACGGACGGTCAGGCGTTGAACTTGCCGAAATCCTCGGGCTTCACGTTCTTGAGCCATTCATCGAGGCTTTCGATCGATTGCATCTTGAGGACGACTTCGTCCACGTAGATCGGCGCCGCCGCGCGCAGGGCCAGCGCGATGGCGTCGCTGGGCCTGGAGTCGACTTCGACCGATTCTCCGTTCCGATTGAGCGTGATCGTCGCGAAGTAGGTGTTGTCGCGGAGGTCGTTGACGACGATCTTCTGAACGGAGACGCTGAGGCTTTCGAGGATGTTTCGCATCAGGTCGTGCGTCATCGGTCGGGGCGTGAGGACCTTCTCGAGCTCGAGCGCGATCGCGTTGGCCTCGGGTATGCCCACCCAGATGGGAAGGGTCCGCGTTTCGTCCTCCAGGACCACGATGTACATGTTTCCCCTGGGATCGAACAGAAGGCCCCGGACTTTCATCTGTACCAGCATGTACAACTCCGCCGGCGTCCCCCGCCGCGGGGAGATGGCCGTATTTTCATGGACATGATGCCCCCTCGACGAAGGAGTGTCAATTGAAAAGCCGTTTGAGGAGCGTCGCCGCGCGGCCGGTTTGACAGGCTCGGGGGGGTCTGGTAGAGTCGCTCCGCTTTGAGACCCAACCGTCCGACATGCTGGCTCGTTCTCGGCGCGACCGGAGGTCTTCTGCTTCTGATGCCGCTCATCCCGGCGTGCAGGCCGAAAGGGGAGGCGCCGGTGGCGCGGATCGCGGGCGAACCCGTGACCCGCGCCGAATTCGAGGCCTATCTCGAATCGTTTCCGGACAAAGGCGGGGCGTCCGCGCTTCATCCCGATCCGGTTTCCCGGACGGTTCGGGTCGACCGCTTGGCGGAGTACATCGAGAGGCGGGTCTTCCTGCGGGAAGCCGGGAAGCAGGGGACCCGGATTTCCGACGAAGACCTCGCCGCCCGGATCGGGGCGCTCTTTCCAAGCGGGCCCAGCGGGGCTAACGGGCCGGGCGGCGGTCAGTCGGAGCTGGAAGCCGCCCTTGCCGCGAGAGGAATGCCGCTGGAGGAATGGAAGCGCCGCGTTCGCGAAGACATGCTGATCGAGCGGCTGATCGCGCGGGCGGGCGAGGGCGGCGCGGACGTTACGGAGGAGCGGATGCGGGAGTACTTCTCCGCCCATCCCGACCTGTTTCGCCGCCCGGAGCAGTTCACGGTTCGGCAGATCGTCGTCGCGGATCAGCCGCTGGCCGACAAGATGGTCCGCCGCATGAAAGAAGGAGCTTCCTTCGAGCTTCTGGCGCGCGAGAACTCAATCGGACCGGAAGCGGCCGCCGGGGGCCTGATGGGGACCTTCTCCCCGGGGGACCTTCCTCCCGCCTTCGAGGAGGCGATCGGCTCGTTGAAGCCCCGTGAAACGAGCCGGGCGGTAAAGACGGAGTTCGGGTATCACGTGTTCAAGCTGGATGGGCGCACTCCCGGCGGAATGCCTCGTTTCGGGGACGTCCGCCAGAAGGCGCGGGACCTGGCGGCGGCCGAGCAACGCGAAGCCGCTTTCCAGAAATGGAAAAAAAACCTGTTGGAGTCGGCTCATGTCGAAATCCTCGATCCTTCCCTCCGTCCGTAGCCTTGGCTTGCCCCGATGGACCGTCTTTCTGGGGAGCGTTCTGTGGGCCGCGGGATCGCTCGCTCCGGCCGAGGCCGGTTCGGTCGTTCTGGACAGGATCGTCGCGGTCGTCAACGACGAAGTCATTCTCTTGAGCGAGTTGGAAGAGGAGCGGATCCGGATCGAGAAGGAGTCGAAGCCCCAGCCCGGGGCCGCTCCTTCCGTCCTCCCCTCGCCGCGGCAGCAGCTTGTGCGCCTGATCGAGAAGCGTCTTGAGCTTCAGGCCGCCCGCCGGGAGGGAATCGCCGTCAGCGACGCGGATGTTGACCGGGCACTGGAAGAGATCAAGGCCCAGAATCGGATGACGGAGGCCGACTTCAACCAGGCCCTCGCGGAAGAGGGGTTGAGCCTTCCTCAGTACCGCCGCCGCCTCCAGGATCAGATCATGGGTGGACGTCTCTACGAGAAGGTGCTGAAAGGGAAGACGGTCGTCTCCGACGCCGAGATCGCCAAGGAGTACGAGGAGCACGGGGACCGGTACTCCCGCCCCGTCGAGGTGCGCGTTCGGCACATGTTCTTCGCGTCCTCTCCGGCCGCGCTTCAAGATGCCGGGACGGCGCTCGCCCGAGTCGGCCGCGGGGAGGCGTTTGCGGACGTCGCGCGCGCCGTTTCCCAGGCCCCGTCGGCCCGCGACGGAGGGGACCTCGGGTTTCTGGTCCGGGGAACCCTGGCCGATCAACTCGACCAGGCCGTTTTCTCGCTTGCGCCGGGGGAGACGAGCGCCCCGATCCCGATGTCCGACGGCGTCCACCTCCTGCAGGCGGCCGAGCGGCGGGGAGGCGACCGCATTCCGCTGGACCAGGTTCGCGAGACCATCGCCGCCGATCTCAAGAAGCGGAAGAACCAGGAAGCCGTCGACCGATGGGTGCAAGATCTCAAGATAGGGGCCTTCATTGACATCCGGCTCTGAGCCGACTTCCGAGCGGTCCGTCCCCCGCGTCCGCCTCAAGCCCCGCGAGTCCCGGCGGATCAAGCGAGGTCACCGGTGGATCTTCTCGAACGAGATCGCCGACCCGGTCAAGGACCTCCCGCCGGGGAGCCTTGTCGACGTCGTCGACGAGCGCGGCGCGCTCGTCGGCCGGGGGTACGTCAATCCGCAATCCCTGATCACGATCCGCCTTCTCGCTCCGGCCGGCCGCGAAATCGACGCGGCGTTCTTCAGGGGCCGCCTTGCCGCGGCTCGGTCGTACCGGGAGAGAATCTGCGGTCCCCGGACGGCCGGGCGCGAGGTGTTCGGGGAGGCCGACGGCCTTCCCGGTCTCATCGTCGACCGGTACGGGCCGTTCCTCGTCGTTCAATCGCTTGCGGCCGGGATCGAGGTCTGCCTCCCCATGATTCTCGATCTCCTCGAGGAAATTCATTCTCCCCGCGCGATCGTCCTGCGGAACGACTCCCCCGCCCGCGGGTTGGAAGGGCTGCCGGCCGAAGTCCGCGTCGCCCGCGGACGGCTCGATTCCGAAGGCGGGATCGTCGAGACGGAAGTGGACGGTCTCGCGGTCGAGGTCGATCTTCTCGCGGGGCAGAAGACCGGATGGTTTCTCGATCAATCGGAGAACCGCCGGTGTCTGGCGGAGTACGCGAACGGCCGGCGGGTCCTGGACGCTTTCTGCTACGCCGGCGCCTGGGGACTGGCGGCGATCAAGGCGGGGGCCGCGGAAGTCCTGGCCGTCGACTCGTCGGCCCCGGCCGTCTCGGCCGCCCGTCGTAACGCCGAGCGAAACCGGGTCGGCGACCGGTTCCGAGCGGAAGAGGCATCCGTTTTCGACCGCCTCCGAAGGCTCGATTCCGAGCGGTCGAGGTTCGATCTGGTCGTTCTCGACCCGCCGGCGTTCATCAAGTCGGGGAAGAAAGTGGCCGAGGGAGTTCGCGGCTACCGGGAGATCAACCGCCTGGGGCTCCGCCTCCTGGCCCCCGGCGGGATCCTCGTCTCAAGCTCCTGCTCGCACCATCTGCCCGCCGAGGAGTTCCTTGCGGTCCTGCGCCGGGCCGCGGCGGACACGGGGCGGACGGTCAAGCTCCTCGAATTCCGCGGGCAGGCCCGAGACCACCCCGTTCTTCTCTCGATGCCCGAGACGTCCTACCTTAAGTGTGCGTTTCTTTGCGTGGAGTAGGAGCGAGGCACGGAGATGCAGAGATGCAGAGATGCAGAGGGACAGAGGCACAGAGGGACAGAGGGGCAGAGGGGCAGAGGCACAGAGGCACAGAGGGACAGAGGGGCAGAGGCACAGAGGGACAGAGGGGCAGAGGCACAGAGGCACAGAGGCACAGAGGGACAGAGGGACAGAGGGACAGAGGGACAG
>JACPZO010000135.1 GCA_016195465.1 Nitrospirota bacterium | reverse complement strand
GCCCTGCCGATCGTGTCCGGTTCCGAATCGTACCTGGACTGGATCGGCCAGGTAACGACGAGAGCCGGCGAGGAGTGAGAATACGGTTATTGGTCAATGGTTATTGGTCAATGGTTATTGGTCAATGGTTATTGGTCAATCATTATTGGTTATTCGTCAATCGCCATTCGTCATTGACCCATTGACGATTGACCATTAACGATTGACCATTAACGATTGACCATTGACGCTTCACGATTGACCATTCACGATTAACGATTAACGAACGATTAACGATTGACCAATAACAATCCTGCCTCCGGATGGGGCGGGGTCCATATCTCCAGGGACGGATGGCTCGACCTTGGAGGCGGCGGCAATGCCATCCCCGGACAATCGCCCCGTGGCGGACATCCACGACGCGATTCGGCGGCTCGACGTAGCGCACCAGCGGCTTCAGCTTACGCAGGAAGTCGTCGAGGAACAGGGCGCCATCCTGAAGGCGATTTACGACACCGTTCCCTCCGGCGTGGTCATTCTCGATCCGAGCGGCCAGGTCACGTCGTTCAACCGCTGCGCGGAAGAAATCACCGGCTACCGGTTCGAGGAGGTCCTGGGGCAGGACTACTTCAGCGCTTTCCGGATGGACGGCGAGGGCGAGACCCGGATCCGGGAGGGGATCTCGCGGGGGGAGCCGATCGGCAACATGGACGTGAAGATCGTGGACCGCGAGGGCCGGCCCCGGACGATCCGGATCAACATGGCCCCCCTCACCGAGAAGACCGGCTTGACCTCCGGCTCGATTCAGACATTCATGGACGTGACGGAAGAGAAACGGGTCGGGGAGATCATTCGGACGAACCACGATCGGATGGTCTCGATCCTTTCCTCGCTCATCGAGCTCCGGGACCCGCACATGAAGGGGCACTGCGAGCGGGTGGCCCTGTACAGCGATCGGATCGCCCGCCGGCTCGGGTGGACCGATTCCCGGCGTCTGGCGGAGCTCCGATACGCCTCGATCCTCCACGACATCGGGATGATCGCCCTTCCCGACCAGATCTGGTCCAAGAAAGACGGGCTCACGTGGTACGAGGTGGAGCATATCCGGAAACATCCGGTGGAGAGCGAGCGGATCGTCTCGGTGATCGAGGGGTTCGAAAACGTCCGGGCGATGATCCGGCACCATCACGAGTTCTATAACGGGAAGGGATACCCGGACGAGCTGGCCGGGGACAATATCCCCGATGGGGCGAGGATCATCGGCGTGGCGGAGGCTTACGATGCCATGAGCCGGGCCCGCGCCAACCGGCCGCCGTTGTCCCGCGGCGTTGTCCTTAAAGAGCTTCGCGAAAACAGGGGGAAACAGTTCGATCCGGCCGCGACCGATGCCCTCCTTGAATTGATCGAGTCGAAGGGTTCTGCTTTCCATTAACCGGGATTTTCCGCCTGAAAATACCTTGAAAAATCAATCATTTGGCCGTCACGATCATTTCTTTGCTTGACGGGGCGGCGGGGGGTGTGGTATTAACGCCCGATTTCTTCGGCCAGCGGAGCGAACGCCCTTGAGTTCGAAAGCCAATAAGAAGGTTGAAGAATACGTCACTGTCGTTCTCGTCCCTGGCGCCAAGGGGTCGGTCCGGCGCTTCTCAATCCGCAAGAAGTTTCTCCGTCTTTTCTCGGCCGCGGGCATCGGCGTGGCGGTCCTGACCGGATTCCTGGCCTACCAGTACGTCGATATGGCGGGCCGCGTCTGGGAGCTTGAGGGACTTCGCAAAGAAACGAAATCCCAGAAGCTTCAGGTTCAGTCTTTCACGATGAGCCTGGGGGACATGGACCGGCAGTTGATGCGGCTCAAGGACCTCGACCTGAAAATTCGAAGGATGGCCGGCATTTCCGGAACGGACCGCGCGGCCCAGCTCGTGGGGATCGGCGGCTCCCCGCAGACCCCTCCGGAGGCGGCGCTGGCCGCCCTCGCGAACGAGGGCCGAAGCGCTTCGGGAGGCTTGCCGGAGCCGGTGGAGAAAGAGATCAAAGAGATGCAGGAGACGGCGTCCCGGCAGGAAGTCAGTTTCCAGCGGCTGATCGAATACTTCGAGACGCGGCGGTCGCTCATGGCCGCGACCCCTTCCGGCTGGCCCGTGCGCGGCTGGACGACGTCAGGGTACGGGAATCGCCCGTCCCCCTTTCACGACAAGAAGATCGAGTTTCACCAGGGGATCGATATCGCGGCGCAAACCGGAGTGCCGGTCCTGGCGACGGCGGACGGGATCGTGTCGTTCGTGGGAGAGAACGCCGGATACGGACGTTACGTCGTCATCGACCACGGCTACGGGTATCGGACGCTGTACGGGCACAACTCGCGCTTGACGGTCTCCGAAGGACAGTTCGTCCGGCGCGGCCAGAAGGTGGCTCACGTGGGCAGCACCGGTTCCACGACCGGTCCCCACTTGCACTACGAGGTCTACGTCAACAACCTGCCGGTCAATCCGAAGAAGTTCATCAACTGAGCTCCGACGGGCCTCGCGGCCCCGGCCCCGTTCGGCCTCTTCCCACGGACGCTTCTCGTGTCTATAATAATGGTCAATCGTCAATGGTCAATCGTTAATCGTTAATGGTCAATGATGAATGGCGATCGACGAATAACCAATAACGAATGACCAATAACCAATAACCAATGACGGTTTCAGACAAATGATTCAGGTGGTCCTCAAGAAGATCTTCGGGACGAAGAACGAGCGCGAGATCCGCCGGATGCGGCCGACGGTCGACCGGATCAACGCGCTGGAAGAGCGATTCGCGGCCATGTCGGACGCCGATCTGCGCGCGATGACCGACCGCTTCCGGGAACGCCTGGCGGCGGGCGAGACGGTTGACGATCTTCTGCCGGAAGCCTTCGCCGTCGTCCGGGAGGCGTCGAAGCGGACCCTCAAGATGCGTCACTTCGACGTCCAGCTCATGGGCGGGATCGTCCTACACACGGGGCGGATCGCCGAGATGAGGACGGGCGAGGGGAAGACGCTCGTCGCGACCTTGGCCGTGTACCTGAACGCTCTCACCGGGCGGGGGGTTCACGTCGTGACGGTCAACGACTACCTGGCCCGCCGGGACGCCCAGTGGATGGGGCAGATCTACCTCTTCCTGGGGCTTTCCGTGGGCGTCATCGTCCACGGCCTCACGGACGCCCAGCGCAAGGAAGCCTACGCCGCCGACGTCACCTACGGGACGAACAACGAGTTCGGGTTCGACTATCTCCGGGACAACATGAAGTACGACCTCGCGGACTACGCCCAGCGGGCGCCGCACTACGCCATCGTGGACGAGGTCGACTCCATCCTGATCGACGAGGCGCGGACGCCGTTGATCATCTCCGGCCCCGCCGAGGCATCCACGGACCTTTACTACAAGATCGACAAGATCGTGCCGAAGCTCAAGCGCGGACGCGACCGGACGGGCGAGGTGAGCGTCATGGGCGAGGCGATCGAGGAGCACGGCGACTACCAGGTGGACGAGAAGAGCAAGACGGTCATCGTCACGGAGGCCGGCAACGCCCGCCTCGAGGAGCTCCTGGGCGTCCAGAACCTCTACGACCCGGCCAACATCGATCTGGTCCACCACGTTCAGCAGGCCCTCCGGGCCCACACGCTGTACCACCGCGACGTCGAGTACATGATCAAGGACGGCGAGGTCCTCATCGTCGACGAGTTCACGGGGCGCCTCATGCCCGGACGCCGTTGGTCCGACGGTTTGCACCAGGCGATCGAGGCGAAGGAGGGCGTCAAGATCGCCCAGGAGAACCAGACGCTCGCGTCGATCACGTTCCAGAACCTCTTCCGCCTCTACGAGAAGCTGGCCGGCATGACGGGAACGGCCGACACCGAGGCGGCCGAGTTCGCCAAGATTTACAACCTCGACGTGGCGGTGATCCCGACCAACCGGTCGATGATCCGGCTGGACCACGCCGACCTCATCTACAAGACCGAGCGCGAAAAGTTCGCCGCCGCGATCGAGGAGATCGTGGAGCGTCACGAAAAGGATCAGCCGATGCTCGTCGGGACGACGAGCATCGAGAAATCGGAAAGGCTGTCCGCGCTCCTCAAGAAGCGCGGGATCCGGCACACGGTGCTCAACGCCAAGTACCACGAGATGGAGGCCGAGATCGTCGCCCAGGCGGGCGCGAGCGGCGCGGTCACGATCGCGACGAACATGGCCGGCCGCGGGACGGATATCGTTCTGGGCGGGAACGCGGAGGGGCTGTGCCGGCAGCACTTCAAGGGACGGGAATACACCCAGGCGGAGTGGGACGCGAAGCTATTGGAGCTTTCGGCCCAGTGCGCGGCGGACCGGGAGATCGTGATTGGGGCCGGCGGACTCCACATCCTGGGAACGGAGCGGCACGAGGCCCGGCGGATCGACAACCAGCTCCGGGGCCGGTCCGGCCGCCAGGGGGACCCGGGCTCGTCGCGGTTCTACCTTTCCCTGGAGGACGAGCTCCTCCGGATCTTCGGATCGGACCGGATCAAGGGCCTCATGGAGCGCCTGGGAATGGAGGAAGGCGTCCCCATCGAGGCCCGGATGGTCACGCGGGCGATCGAGAACGCGCAGAAAAAGGTCGAGGCCCACAACTTCGAAATCCGCAAGCACCTGCTCGAGTACGACGACGTGATGAACAAGCAGAGGCTGGAGGTGTACGGCCGCCGCCGGGAGATCCTGGGGGCGGAGTCGCTCAAGGACGACGTGCTGGGAATGGCCGAGGCCTTCGTCGACGGGGTGGCGGCCGCTCACTGCCCGGACGACCGCCATCCCGAGGAATGGGATACGGCCGCCCTCTCGACGGAGGTCGAGCGTCTGTTCGCCGTCGAGATCGCTCCGGCGCTCCTTCTGGAGCGTGCCGACTCCCGCGACGCCCTTCGCGAATTCGTCTGGGAGAGGGTGTCGGCGCGCTACGAGGAGAAGGAGCGGGAGGCGGGCCCGGACGTGCTGCGGTACATCGAGAGGATGAGCCTTCTCCAGATCCTGGACGGCCAGTGGAAGGACCATCTCCTTTCGATGGATCACCTCAAGGAAGGCATCGGTCTTCGGGGTTACGGACAGAAAGATCCTCTGGTGGAATACAAGAAAGAGGGGTTCTCGCTGTTCAACGACATGGAGACCCGCATCGAGGAGGCCGTCATCGGCTACCTCTTCCGAGTCCAGGTCGTGCGCGAGCCGGAGGCGGCGCAGATGCCGTCCGCCCCCCGGACGCCGATGAGCTACAACAGGGGCGAGGAGGAGGCGGTCGCGGTGGCTTCCGTCCGGCGGGAGAAGAAGGTGGGCCGAAACGACCCATGCCCGTGCGGGAGCGGGAAAAAGTACAAGAAATGCTGCGGCGCGTGAGTGCGGAAGGACGAGATCTGGGAGTTCGGAGTTCGGAGTCAGGAGTTCGGAGATGAAGAACCTTGGTTCGTCGTTTCCGAACCCCTCGCTCCGAACTCGCCGCTTCTTTTCCCGCCTTGAGACTTCTCCTTGAAATTGCTATATTTCAGCAGGACCAGCCGGTAGATCCCTGATCGGCCACCCAGGGAGTGGAGTGTGCGCCTCCTTTTTCTCGATCGACCGGAGACGGCGGGAAAGGACCTTGAGTCTCTTCTCCGGTTCTCCCGTCACCGCGTTGACCTCATCACCGACGTCGCGAAGGCGGCCAGTTGCGTCGACCGCGGTCCGTATGACGCGGTCATTCTCGACCGGTCTTTCCTTGTCTCTACGGCCAAGAGGCGCGGCTGGCTCTCTTTCCGCAAGAAGATCGAAGCTCTTCCGGTCGTGATCCTTTCGGACAACGGAAACTCGCGGGGACTCTCCTCCTGGCTGGCCCGGCCGGGCGTTCTCCTGGCGAGCCGACAGGCGGGAGCGGGCCAGATCGTCCGCGTTGCCCGTCTCGCCCGTGAATTCGCCGGCCACAAGATCGAAATCGATCGCTTGCGGGAGGAAATGAACCGGAAGGCCGAGGAACTCGCCTTCTACGTCGATGTCGGTCGGGCGCTGACGTCCACGCTCGATCTCAAGACTATTCTCAAGACGGTGATGGACAAGACGCGGGATCTCATCCATGGCGAAGCGTGGTCCATCATTCTGGTCGATGAGGAGCGGCAGGATCTCGTGTTCGAGGTGGCCACGGGCGAGAAGGGCAAGAAACTCGAGAAGAAGCGCCTGAAGAAGGGACAGGGAATCGCCGGCTGGGTGGCCCAGGAGGGCGTTCCGCTCATCGTGCCCGACGTTCGCAAGGATCCGCGCTTCTTTTCCGGGTTCGACGAGAAGACGAAATTCAAGACCCGTTCCATCATGGCCGTTCCGATCATCAGCAAGGAACGGGTCATCGGCGTCGTCGAGGTCATCAACAAGAAAGGCGGGGAATCGTTCGGCCGGAAGGACCTGGATCTCCTGCTCAAGCTGGTCGATCAAGCCGCCATCGCCGTCGAGCACGCCCGAATCTACCAGAAAATGGCCGACCTGGCCGTGACCGACGACCTGACGAACCTCTTCAACATGCGGCACCTTGCGCGGACGCTCGAGGTGGAGATCGAGAGGGCCCGGCGGCACAGGGCGTCGGTCTCTCTCGTCTTCATCGACCTGGACCATTTCAAAGAGATCAACGATCAGCACGGCCACCTGATGGGGAGCCGCGTGCTGATCGAGGTGGCGCAGATCCTCCTCCGGAACATCCGGAGCATCGACGTCGTGGCCCGCTACGGGGGCGATGAATTCGTCGTCGTGCTTCCGCAGACCGACCCGGGGGCGGCTTTCCAGATTGCGGAGCGCGTCCGGCGCTCGATCGCCGCCCACGCGTTCCTCAAGTCCGAAGGCCTCCAGATCCGGCTGACGGCGAGCTGCGGGATCGCCGCGTATCCCGACCACGCGAAATCGAAAGAAGACCTGATTCGTCTGGCCGACGAAGCCATGTACAGGGTGAAACACGAGGTTCGGGACAGCGTGTACATCGTGGGGAACGGCTAGGGCCGGACCCGGGAGGATTCAATGGTTCTGTTCAACTATGCCACCAAGGAGATCACTCTCAAGGTCGTCTACTACGGGCCGGGATTGTGCGGCAAGACGACCAACCTCCAGAATATCCATCAGAAACTCAACCCCCAGACGCGCGGGAAGCTGATCTCCCTGGCCACAGAGACGGACCGGACGCTCTTCTTCGACTTCCTTCCGATGGAACTCGGGATGATCCGCGGTTTTCGTGTCCGTTTCCAGCTCTACACGGTGCCCGGCCAGGTCTACTACAACGCGACCCGGAAATTGGTGCTCAAGGGGGCCGACGGGGTCATCTTCGTCGCCGATTCGCAGAAGGAGATGATGGAGCGGAACGTCGAGTCGTTCCAGAACCTGAAAGAAAACCTCCGCATCAACAACCTCGACCCCGACACGATCCCGCTCGTGTTGCAGTACAACAAGCGCGACCTGGACAATCTCTCGTTCGTCGAAGAACTGGAAGCGCGGCTCAACACCCGCCGGGTCCCTTTCTTCGAGGCGGTCGCGACGACCGGACGGGGCGTGATCGAAACGTTCAAGGAGACCGCCCGGATCATGATCAAGGAGCTGGGAAAGAAGCACCAGTTCGGCGTTCCCGCGGCTCCGGCGGCCGTTGCCCAGGCGCCGGTCCCTCCCCGCGAGGCACGCGGGGCGGCGCCCGAGCATGGTCTCCCGGGTCCGATGGGAGGGTCCATTGCGGTGGAGCCGCTCCCGACCGGCCCGGCGGAGACGGCCGGCGCTCCGGAGGCGTCTTCGGGGATATTCGAGGGCGAGGTGGTCGAGGAGGATGTCGAGACGGCGGAGGGTGTTGCGGACAGGACATCCGAGCCGACGGTTCCTCCCTCGCGGCCCGAAGAGACATGGGGACCCGGTCCGGCGGCGTCGGCGCCCGTTGCGCCCCCCGCCGTGGTTGATGAAGAGAGCATTGTGAGGACGGCTCAAGGACGCTTGGCCGACGAGATCCGCCAGGCCGTCGAACGCGAGGTCGCCGCGCGGCTCAGGACGGCGGGGACGCCTTCGGCCGACGGCGTCCGGGAAGTGGCGGCACGGGTCGACCAGTTGAACGTCGACGTCGAAAAGATCCGGTCGGTGTTCGGGGACCTGGCCCGAAATTACGAGAAGCTGTTTGGAATCATTACGAGCCAGCAGGAGGAAGCGAGCGCTCTTTTTCAGCAGATCCAGGCGGCGATCAAGGAGCACGAAACCGCCCTGGCCCAACTGCAAGGAAAGCCGGGGAAGACGTGGTTCTCGGGGAAGGGGTTAAGCCGCCGGGTCCGCCAGGACTGATTGCTATCCTGTTAGACCTTGAGTTTTGGCCGGACCGGGACGATACGACGGACAGGAGGCGAGGTTCGGGAAATGGTCGAGTTGTTGGGAGACGCCAAGCCGTTTTTCCAGGAGAAGGTCCTGATGGTCTGCGGTCGTAGCGGAATCGACGCGGACGCGCGCTTCCTGGAGCTTGAGTATTTGTCGGACGTCTTGACCCGGTACGTGAATCCGGCTCGCGCTTACCGGGACGGCGGCTCGCTGGACCGGGTCGTGGACCTCCTGGTGCGCGAGATCGAAGCCGTTCTCTCCGGGCTCGATGCGTACCAGGCGGCCGCGGACAAGATACTTTTCTACCAGGGCATATTTCCGGAAGCGTTCAAGAGGAGGCGGATGGACATCAATTTCTACGCCGCCGTCGGCAGGCGGTTCTACGGCGTGGTGGGGGCGCATCGCGAGAGCCCCCTGTTCCGGCGTCTGGCCGACGACTACCCGACTTGGCGGTTCATCCTCTCCGGCGTGCGGGAAGAGATCGTGGTCTAGCCGGCCGGGTGGATGGGCCGGTCACATTCCAATTTCCAATTTCCAATCGTTCTCCGCCTAGACCTCCAGGCTCTCCCCGGCGCGCGGGACGCGGACGCGCCAAGAATGGGCCTTCCGGATTTGGCCGGCCAGGGCCCGGGCGGCGTCGGGTTCACCGTGGTTGACGAGGACGCGAAGCGCCGGGTTCGTGAAGTGGCCGAGCCACCATAGGAGTTCCGCCTGGTCCGCGTGGGCGGAGAAGGACCCGATCGTGTGCACCCGCGCGCGAACGGCGATCTCCTCCCCCAAGACCGAGACCGATTCGGCCCCGTCCACGATCTGGCGTCCCAGCGTTCCCCGGCTCTGAAACCCGACGAAAACGATGCTGCACTCGGGCCTCCACAGGTTGTGCTTGAGGTGGTGGACGATCCGTCCGCCTTCGCACATTCCCGAGGCGGCGACGATGATCGCCCCGGACTCGACCCGATTGAGGGCTCGCGATTCCTCGACCGACTCCACGAGGTGGAGCGCCGGGCGCGGGCCCGGCGCGTCGCGCAGATCCAGAAGCGCGCGGGTTTCTTCGTCGAGCGATTCACGGTGGCGGAGATAGATCTCCGTCGCCGCGATCGCGAGCGGAGAGTCCAAGTAGAGGTGCAGGCGGGGGATCCGGCCTTCGCGCGTGAGATGCTGGATCTCGAAGAGGACTTCCTGTGTCCGTCCGACGGCGAAGGCCGGGATGAGAACGTTGCCGCCCCGCTCCACCGTCTCGCGGACGGCGGCGGCCAGCTCGTCGAGGGATGCTTCCCTGTCCTTGTGACGGCGATTGCCGTAGGTGCTCTCGACGACGACGAGGTCCGCCTCCGCCGGAAGTTCGGGGTCGTTCAGGAGGGGTCGGTTCCGCATGCCGAGGTCTCCCGAGAAGACGATCGTTCTGGAGGATTTTCCGGCCCTCGCGCGAACCTCGACAAACGACGACCCCAGGATGTGCCCCGCGTCGCGGAAGGTGAGATCGACCCCCCGGCCGGCCTCGACGCGTTCGCCGTAGTCCACGCCGTCGAAGAAGCGAAAGCACCGCTCGACGTCCTCCGTCGTGTAGAGCGGGCGGACGGGCGGGCGGGCGGCCCGGAGCCGCCGCCGGTTCTGCCACTGCGCGTCGGCCGCTTGAATGTGGGCCGTGTCCATGAGAAGGATCCGGCAGAGGTCGGACGTGGCCCGGGTCGCGTAGATGCGCCCCTTGAATCCTTCGCGGACGAGTCTCGGGAGAAGGCCGCTGTGGTCGATGTGGGCGTGCGTGAGGACCAGGCCGCCGATCGACCCGGGATCGAAGGGAAACGGGTCGTCGTTTTTGTCCCTGAGCGCCGCCGACCCCTGGAACATCCCGCAATCGACGAGGAGCCGCGCGCCTTTGCCGGCGGAGAGAAGCGCGCACGAGCCGGTGACCGTCTCTGCCGCGCCGTAGAACGTCAGTTTCACGCCTGCCCCGACGGAGGAAGCGGGAGACCGTCGATCGAGCCGAGTTCTCCCATCCGCTCTCCAAAGCGATCGATCCTCTTTTCCGCGTCCGTGAAAGCGGCCTGGGCGTTCGTGAGGTGCTTGCCGACGAGCCGGATGTCGTCCCGGAAGCGGAGGAAGTCCGTCTGCAGGCGTCCGAGGTGCTGGATGATCGCCTGGGCCTCCTTCTCCACCCGCATCCCTTTCAGTCCCAGGACGATGGCCATCAGATAGGCGTAGAAAGAGGCGGGAGAGACCGGGATCACGCGGCGCGACAGGGCCGTCTCGCAGAGCGATTTCTCGCTTCCGAAGGCTTCGTCGCGGATGATCGTCTCGTAGTAGATGTTCTCGGCGGGGATGTACATGAGGGCGAACTCGTACGTTCCCTCGTCCGGGAGGATGTATTTCGTGGCGATCGCGTCGATGTGCTTCTTCACGTCGCCCACGAACGCCTTTCGAGATGCCTTTCGAGCCTCCTCGTCCGTCGCGGCCATCAGCCGCCGGAAGTTCTCGAGGGGGAACTTTGCGTCGACGGGAACGAGGCCATCGCCGACCGAGATGACGGCGTCGACCTTCTCGCCGCTCTTGAACGCGTGTTGGAGCCGGTAGTGATTGGGCGGGAGGATCTGCTGGAGGAAGTCTCCCAGGAGAAGCTCGCCCAGTCCCCCGCGGAGCTTCGGCGCCCTGAGGATCTCCTGGAGGGAGGCGATGTCCTTTCCGACGGCGTGGATGTGCCGGGTCGCCTCCTCGAGGCGTCCCAGTCCCTGCTGGACGGTGCCGACGACGCGGGCCGCGTTGTCGAGGCGTTCGCCGAGGGTGGCCTGGGTCTTGTGCAGAAGCTCGGCGCTCTCCCGGAGGCGGTCGTTGACGAGCGAAGTCACGCGGCCGAGCTGGTCGCCCACGTCGCGCGAGACCCCGGAGAGGGACTCGCCGAGCTGCGTCCGGAGGCGGTCGACCTGTTCCTGGAGCAGAACGACGGAGGGGTCGGCCTGGCGGGGACGGGCCAAAACCCAGACGAGGAGGCCGACGACGCCTCCGGCGATCAGGGCGATGACTGCCGCGGTGAGGATGTCCAAGTCGGCGGGAGGCTAGACCGCGACGACTTCCTCGACGCCGGGAACGTATTCCTTGATCATCCGCTCGATCCCGAGCTTGAGCGTGTACGTCGAGGACGGGCAAGTGCCGCAGGCGCCCTGAAGCCGCACCTTCACGGTGCCTCCTTCCACGTCGACGAGCTCGACGTTCCCCCCGTCCGCCATGAGGGCGGGGCGAATCGCTTCGAGGACGGACTCAATTTGCTCTTTCATTGGTAGATCCTCCTTAAACCGGCGGCCGAAACGGCCCCGGAAACGGGTCAGGTGATGGTTTCAATATATCCCACCGGGGAGAAAGGTGTCTACAAGTTTGGAGAATCGGTGAATGGGCGATTGAGTACATTGGAAATTGGAAATTGGAAAACGAAGGAACAAGAAGCCCGATTTGAAAATTTACAATTTCCAATTTACAATTTCCAATCCGAAAACTTCGTCATTTGTCGTCGTTGCGCCTCCGGGGGCGATTCGGTAGAATGAGGGTCCGAGTCCTCCAGACAGTCCGCACCAGGGAGACGGCCCGTGGATCCGCTCGACGTTCTCTTTCCCGATCAGATCGTGGCGTCCCGTCAGGGCAAGGCGATCGGGCACACGCTCATCTACGAGCGCGAGGTGTCCTCGACGAACGAGGTCGCCCATTCCCTGGCGCGCCAGGGAAACCCCGAAGGGATCGTCGTTCTCGCGGAGAGGCAGACGCACGGCCGAGGCCGCCTGGGACGAAGCTGGCTCTCTACGCCCGGAAAGAGCCTGACGTTCTCCGTCCTCTTGCGTCCGCCGATTCCGCCCGCCCGCGCCCCCCAGCTTACGCTCGTGGCGGCCGCGGCCCTCGCCGCCGGTCTTCGGACCGAGACGGGCATTCCCGTCCGGCTCAAGTGGCCGAACGATCTCCGGATCGGGGGGCGCAAGACCGGCGGGATTCTCACCGAGATGGCCGCGACGGGCCGGACGATCGATCACGTGGTCATTGGGATCGGCCTCAACGTCAATCCGGACCCCGCCGGTTTTCCGGAAGAGATCCGCCATATGGCCACGTCGCTTGCCGAGGCGGCCGGTTGCCCCCTGTCGCGCCAGAAGATTCTCGGGGCGGTCATCGATTCCCTCGATCACTCCTACGCCCGCTGGCTGAGCGAGGGATTCGAGCCGGTCCGCGAGATATGGGAGAGCCTCTCCGACATGGTCGGGCGGGAGGTGACCGTCCGAGAGCACGAGCGGGTCGTCCGCGGCGTGGCGCGGGGCATCGACGACGAGGGTTTCCTCCTGGTCGAGGCGTCCGATGGGACGATCAGCCGCGTTGTCTCCGGGGACGTCTCCTTGGCGGGGGAAGCGTCCTCTTCGGAGGCGGGGACGGGGGCGTCTTGAAGAACCGCAAAGTGCGCCGCAATCCCCGCCCCTTGGGGCGGGGTCAAGGCGCGCGAATGCAAATAACGAAGAGTACCTTAGAGGTCGGAGAATCCCCGCCTTCCAAGGCGGGGTTCTTCAACCCCGCCTTTAGGACCACGAAAGGCTCATTGAAAATTGGAAATTGGAAATTGGAAATTGTAAAGCGAAAGAACGGAGAAGAAGTTCCCCGCTTTGCGATTTACACTTTTTGTCCAGCCTTTCACTTTGAAATTTCCAATTTACAATTTTCAATTTACAATCGCTCTGGTGACCTTGCTGGGGCATAGGAGACGATGCTTCTCGCCATCGACATCGGGAACACGAACATCGTCGCGGGCGTCTTCGACGGCCCCACGCTCTCTCGATCGTGGCGGATCGGGACGAAGCTGGACCGGACGGCGGACGAGTACGCCCTGGTCCTGAGCGGCCTCTATTCGGCCGCGGAACGGACGCGCCGCGTCAGTCAGGCCGTCCTTTCCTCCGTCGTCCCGCCGCTCGAAGCGGTCCTGGTGGAAGCGGTATTCCGGTCTTTCGGCGTGTCGGCGGCGGTCGTCAAGGCCGGCTGGAAGACGGGCCTCACGCTCGACATCGACCGGCCCGACGAATTGGGAGCCGACCGCCTGGTGAACGCGGCGGCGGCGTTCCGCAGGTTCGGGGGGCCGCTCGTCGTCGTCGACTTCGGGACGGCGACCACGTTCTGCGCCGTCACGGCCGAAGGCGTTTACAAGGGCGGGGCGATTCTCCCCGGAGTCGAGGTCGGCCTCGACGCCCTGTCGGCCCGGACGGCGAAACTTCCGCGCATTCCGCTGGCCGCGCCGCCCCGGGCCATCGGAACGAACACGGTGGCGGCGATGCAGTCGGGGATCGTTTATGGGACGGCTTCGCTGGTCGATGGGATGGCGGCCCGGTTCGGGCGGGAGCTGGGAGAAAAGCCGCGGGGCGTCGCGACGGGCGGGCTCGCGGGGGTCGTGGCGCGGCATTGCCGGTCGATCCGCGAAATCGTCCCCGACCTCACGCTCGAAGGACTGCGTCTTCTCTACGATCTCAACTTTGCCTCGGACAGCCGGGAGGCGGGGAAAAAGCGGAGGAAAAGATGAAGATCGAGAAGGTTCTCCACCCCACGGACTTTTCCGAAGGGTCCCGGGTCGCGCTCTCGTACGCGGAGACGCTGGCCCGCGACTACAAGGCGGGGCTGGTCCTCCTGTACGTCGTTCCGGACGTCCCCGCGGCCCGGTGGTACGTTCCCCCGGAGGCCGTGAGCCGCATGTTCGATGACCTCGAGAAAAGCGCCGGCCAGGAGATGGAAAAGCTCAAATCCGAGATCTCCGGCGTGAAGGCGATCGAGACGCGGATCGCCCACGGGACGGCCTACGAGGAGATCATCCGGACGGCCCGGGACGTAAAGGCCGACCTGATCGTCATCGGGACGCACGGCCGGCGCGGCGTGGACCACTTGATCTTCGGGAGCACGGCGGAGCGCGTCGTTCGGGACGCGCCCTGCCCGGTCGTGACCGTCCGGATTCCGGAGCACAGGCGGTAGGACGGTGAATCGGTGAATGGGTGAATGGGAAAGAAAGCCACAGAGGCACAGAGGCACAGAGGCACAGAGGCACAGAGCGATCAATGGCTGGGCCTTGGTGAATGGGTGAATGGGAAAGAAAGCCACAGAGGCACAGAGGCACAGAGGCACAGAGGCACAGAGCCACAGAGGCACAGAGGCACAGAGGCACAGAGCGATCAATGGCTGGGCCTTGGTGAATGGGTGAATGGGTGAATAGGAAAGAACGGCCTTCCAAGAGAGCGGAGCGGCGGAAACCAGCCTCGTCCGAGATCGCGGACCTGACGATGACGCAGTTCGCCCGCGCGCGGCGGAAGAAGCGGACGGTCATCATTCCCCTGGGGTCGACCGAGGAGCACGGGCCGCACCTGCCGCTCGACACCGACACGATCATCGCGCGGGAGATCGCCCGCCGGGCGGCCGAGGACACGGGGGCGCTCGTCGCCCCGGCGCTCTCCTACGGGATCTGTACGAGCACGGCCCTCCATCCCGGGACGGTGGGATTCTCGCCGGATACGTTCCGGGCGTTGCTCAGGGACCTGATTCGCGGCTTCCACGCCCAGGGGATGCGCTTCTTCGTCCTTCTGACGGGGCATGCCGGCGGTCTGCACGTGAACGCGATGCGGGAAGTGGGCGAGGAGATGCTCTTCGCCCTTCCGGACATCCGGGTCGCGCTCCTCTCGGCGTATGACCTGATGAAGTCCGAGACGTCCGATCTCGTCGAGACGAAGGGAGACAGCCACGCGGGGGAGATGGAGACTTCGTGCCTTCTTGCGATCGCGCCCGGCCTGGTGACGGGGACGGCCAAAAAAGAGTATCCGACGTTCCCGAAGGCGATCCTTGTTCGGAAGAAAATGCGCTATTGGAAGAGCGGAGTCTGGGGAGATCCGGCGAAAGCCTCCGCGGCGAAAGGAAGGGAGATCCTGGAGCGCGTTTCTTCGCGGGCCGCGGAGACCGTCCGGGATCTGGAGCGGTTTCGGGAGTGAGATGCGAGTCCTGATCGTGGGCGGGGGGCCGGCGGGGGCGGTCGCCGCGCGCGACCTGGCTCGGGCGGGGATCGAGACGACGCTGATCGAACGGGCCCCCCACGGCGCCAAGCCTTGCGGGGGGGCCGTTTCATTCGCCGCGTTCGGCGAATTCGGGATTCCTTCCTCCGTGATCGAACGGTCAGTCCGGACGCTGACCCTCGTGTCTCCCAGGGGCGCGAGGGCGGACATCGTCCTGGACGATTCCCCTCTCGTCATGGTCCGCCGCCAGACGTTCGATTCGGCGCTGAGAGAGATGGCGCGCGCGGCCGGCGCCGTGATCCTGCACGGAAACGTCGCGCGGGCGTGGGCCGATCCTTCGCCGGGCGTCCGCGTCACGACGGACGGAGGCCGGACGACGGAGATCGGCGGGGACGTCCTTCTCGCGGCGGACGGGGCGAACTCGGTCGTCGCCAGATCGCTCGGCCGCGCGGTCGAGCGCACCTGCTTCGGGATACAGGAATGGATGGAGCTTTCGCCGGCGCTCGCCGCCCGCTACGGGGATCGGTGCGAGTTCCATTTCCGGGCGGACGTGTCGCCCGACTTCTACGGCTGGGTTTTTCCCAAGAAGGAGACGCTCACGGTTGGGACGGGGACCGCGCTCTCGCGGGCGAGGACGCTTCCCAGACTCCTCGCGGCGCTCAAGCGGTCGGTCGGGCCCGATCTCGCGGACAAACCGGTCCTCCGCCGAGAAGTCTTTCCGATCCCGATTGGCCGGATCGGCCCGATTGGGATGACGCGTCCGTCCCTGTTCGTGGGACCCATCCTATTCCTGGGAGACGCGGCCGGGCTCGTGATGCCGACGTCCGGCGAGGGGATCTACTACGCCATGAAGAGCGGGGAGATCGCCGCCCGCGCGGTCCGCGACAATTCCGCGCGGCCGGGCCGGATCGGGCGGGCCTACGCGGCGGAATGGAAAAGAGCGTTCGACCGCCGGTACGCCGTCATGAGTCGGCTCCAGGATTTCTTCTATCGGGACGACGACCGGCGCGAGAAGCTCGTCGCCATTCACGGGCTGAAGGGTATCCCTGAGATCTCGCGGAGCCTGTGGCTGGATCGCGACCTCTCGGCGAGGACGCTGCTTTCCTACTCCCGCAGCCTCTTCGCGGCGCTGAAAGAGGCCGGATCGCAAGGCCGGATCGCAAGGAAAGGGCGGTGAAAGTGTTCGATGATATAATCCGGGCCGTGAAGACCAGGACCTGTCTCGTTCTGGCCGCGATTCTCTCGATCGCGGTCCTTTCCTGCTCGACCAGTCCCATCACGGGGAAGGAAGAGTTCCTCCTGATCCCGCCGGAGACCGAGGCGCAGATGGGGATCGAGAACGCGCGGGCCGTTCTCGAGGTCCAGGATCCCTATCCCGATCCCGGCATCCAGCGGACAGTCGAGCGGGTCGGCCGCCGGATTGTCCCTCACACGCACCTGCCGAACCTTCCGTACACGTTCCACGTCATCGCGTCGCCGAAGGTCAACGCTTTTACGACTGGCGGGGGGCAGATCTTCATCTACACCGGCCTCCTCGAGCGACTCAAGTCCGAGGCGGAGCTCGCCGCCGTCATCGCGCACGAGATCGGCCATTCGTCCGGCCGGCACATTGCCAAGAAGGTCCAGACGTCGCTCCTGATCTCGCTCGGAGCGGCGGCCGCGGGGGCGGCCGTCAAGTCGGAGTCCGCGGTGCGATCTCTCGAAGCGGCCCTGGGGATCGTCAACCTCTTCGCCCTGGGATACGGCCGCGACCATGAGCGTGAAGCCGACGACGTCGGGGCCGCCTACATGGCCAAGGCCGGATACGATCCGGAAGGGATGGCCGAGACCTTCCGCATGTTCCGGGACCTTTCCGCGGGCCAGGGGGGAGGCGAGCACTGGGTCCTCTCCGATCACCCGGCGGCGGCCGAGAGGATCGCCCGGGTCGAAAGGATGGCGCCGCGGCTCAGGGCGGAATCGGAGGAGCGGGGCGTTCGGCTGGAGACCTCGCGGGAGACGGCGGAGCGGTATCGCGCCCAGGTTCTCGCGCCCCTGGCCCGCGCCCGCGAGAACGCGCAGAAGAGCGTCGTCGGTCTTTCGATCGGCAGGGAGTTCCGGAACGGCGCGGTCATCGGGAGCGGCAGGCCGATCACGGCGCGCGACCCCTCGGCCGCGCTGGCCGTGCTCTTCGAAGGGATCGACCCCCGGTTCGCCCATCGCGCGCGGGTGGAGTGGTACGACCCGAACGGACAGGGACGGTTCTTCAACCGGGGCGAGGCGCTAAGCGCGTCCGGAACGGCCGTCTTCTCCCTCGCGCCCCAGGGAGGGTTCAACCGGTACGCCGGCGTGAACCGCCTCGCAGGGAAATGGACGGCCCTCGTCCTCCTGGACGGCTTTCCCGTCGCGAAGCAGGAGTTCCTCGTCGACGTTCCCCCGATGCCGAGGGTGGAGACCCGGCCCGCGCGTTCGGCGGGACTCTCGTTCCGCGTCCCGCGGGATTGGGCGCTCGCCGAGGTCCGTCAGCTCGATCCTCCCGGGGACCCGGGCCTCCTGCCGGCGCTGGCCCTCACGATCTTCCACGGCCCGGCGCGGCATGGAGGCGATGCCTCGCGGATGGCCGACGAGTTCGCCGAGGGACTCTCCAAGGGCCACTACGCGAAGAAGGAGCGAGGCCGCGATATCCGCGTCGGCGGGCGGAAAGCCCACGTGAAAGAGATGTTCGTCGAGGAAGGCCGCAAGCGCCGGGACATCGTCCTCGTTTCTTTCGCCGGGGGAGGGGAGGGGTTCGTCCTCGTCTTCTCTTTCGATCGGGGAACGCGCGGGAGCGAGGAGGTCCAGGAAGGGATCGACGCCGTCCTCAAGAGCCTGTCGGGTTTGTGAGGAGGAGAACATCGTGATCGTTGCCGTCTTTTGGAAGGCGATCGCTCTTTTTGGGTCCCTCACTTTTCTTGCGGCGTCCGTCCTGCTCCTCTTTTCGTTCCGACGCGCTTTCAGGTCGTCGATTCCCGGTCTTCTGCTCGGGGCCGTTTTTCCCGCGGCGGCTCTGGCCGGCTACGCCGCCATTCTCGGGAATCCGTTCACTTGGACTCTATGGGCTCTGCTCGTCCTGGCGGGGGCGGGAGCCGGAGCGGGCTGGTCTTTCGGCGCGGACGTGACGCCTTCGCCGAATGGGATCGAGATCTCCGCCCCGTTGGGCCCGATGTTTCTCTGGTCCGGGCTGTTCCTCCTGACGCAGATGGCGGCGGTCATCACGGGGAGCCTCTCCCCCCGCTCGCTCGGCGCGGCGGTTTTCGCGACGGCCGCGGTCGCATCCCTTCACCTGGCGCTTCTCGGGCGGGTCCTCCGCGGGCGGAGCCGTCTCGCGCGCGCGGAGTCGGCCGCGGTCCCGGGGGCCGGCGGAACGGCGGGGGAGGGGCAGGGGGCGGGGGATGGATAGTCCCCTCCTCTCCGCGCGCGTTCGCCGGATTCTCGTCTGGGGATCGATCCTGACCGCGTCGGTTACGGCCGCCGCGGTCGGCGCCGCCCTCGTCATTTCACGGTCCGTTCCCGTGAAACCGATGCGGTACGTGGAAGTGACGCCGGTGCTGAAGCTTGCCCCAGGCGAAAGGCGGGCCGACGAGTTCGAGTCGTTCTGTCTGGACAACGGACGGGCGGCGCCCCGCGCGGGCGAGACCCACACGCTCTCGCGGACCGGCGCGACGGGACTCCGGCCCTATTTGAGAGAGGTCTTCGACGAGTATCTGACCCACCCGTCGCGCTGGAGACAGGGGGACGTCCAGCAGGGCATCTGGTACACGGAAGGGCACAAGCGGTGGGAGTCGCTGGCTCCCGAGCAGCAACTCTTCGTTCAGACCGCGGCCGGCAAAGCGGATCCCGTCCGCTGGAACCCGGTCGTCCTCTTGAGCCGAATCGCCGGCGCGTTCGGGCCGATCGTCCTCACGAACCTCGTGCTGGCCGTTTTCGCCCTTCTTGTCGTCGCGGTCGGAACACCCGACCCCGTATCCGTCGTCGGCCGAAGCCTCGCCTGGATCGGCGGCCCGCGCTTGGCGCAGGCGTTCATCCAGGGCCGGTGGGGCCGAGGCGTGAGCTTCCTCGCGGGCCTCAAGATCGTCAGCCTGATGCGGGACGGTCTGGAGGAGGCGGTGTCGCGCTTCGTTTCGTCCGTGTTGTCGCGGAGGGTCTGATGGGCTTCAAGGACGGCCTGCAGTACGTGGCGTCGACCATCGGGATCGGGATTCTGGGTGTCGGAATCGTTCTGTCCGCCGTCGCGATCGTGTTCGCCTTCGTATGGCTGCTGATCGTCGCGCCGAGAATGCGCGGGGCGACGATCGCCGCCCGTCTGACGCTGGCTCTCGCCGCGCTCTCCGTGACGGGGTTGTACCTCCGCGCCGCCCGCTTCTCGGGCGCGGCTCCCTGGTGGAAGATCGTGATTGTGGCGAGCCTCGTCCTCGGATTCTCCGTTCCGGTGCTGAGGATAGACGCGCCCGTCGACCCCGGCCGCGTCTATCACAGGGGGATGGCGTCGATGGTCGTCGTCTGGCTGTCGTTCCTGGTCCTGAGCCAGGCCCTCCTGGTCGCCGGAGACGCGCGCCAGGGAGTTCTCCTCTATCTCCTGGCCGGCTCGTCGGGATGGCTGGCCGGCTTTTCCCTGGGGAGCGCCATGGGACAGATGGTGCGCGAGAGCGTTCCGGTCCGCAACCGGGAGGCGGGGTGAGCGCGCCGGCCGTCGCGTCGGCGGGGCCGGGTCGGCGCGGGTGGATGCGGCGGGCGGCCCTCGCCGCGCTGATTTTCGCCGCGTGCGGCCCGGCCTGTGGCTCGGCCTGTGGCTCGGGAAGAAGCGCGGCGGCCGCCGAGCCCGAAACGCTGTCGCTTGGCGAAGCGGTCGATCGGGGAATCGTGCGGATCCGCCAGGCCAAGAGCGCGGGCGGGTACTCGCGCTTCCTCATCGAGCTCGAGAACCAGACCAACGCGGAAGTCCGGATCGACCCGTACGGGAGCGTCTTCGATCCGCGCGACGCCGGGCGAAATCAACGGATCGGGATCGGACTTCCCTTGAAAATCGGCCCCCGGCGGGTGGACCTGAGAAAGCCCGGGCTGGTCACCGACCCGTCGGAAGAGGCGCCGGTCGGACCGGAGGCCGTGGCGGAGGCTCCGCCCCCCGTTCCGGACTGGAGGATCGCGGCCGCGACCGCGGCGGCGGCGGGCGCGGCCGGGTTCGGGGCCGTCTGCGTCCTCCTATTGCACGGGATCCGGATTCGGGACACCCTGGACGATCTCGCGACGCTTCTGGCCGGACGAAGTCCCGGACAGGGGAAGGAACGCGGCGGAGCCGGCCGGGCGTTTCGCTTCGATTGGGGAAGGGACAAAGGGCCGGCTTTCTCGCCGAGCGTCATCCAGATGTCCCTTCCCGAAGGGTGCGCCGCGGCCCTGGCGGCGCTCGCGCGCGAGGTTTCCTATCCCCATTCGCCTCTCCGCGGCGACGCTTCGGGAGATCCCCGCGTGATCGATTGCATCCAGGAACTGGCGAAGGCCGGGTGGATCGTCGACGGCACGCCTCCGTCGGTCCGGGAGGATCTTCGGCCGGTTGTCTCCGTCCTCGCCCGGCCGGAATACGAAGTCACGGTGCAGTGGGGGGGGACCGGCGCGGCGGCCGAGACGAGGGCGTTCCTCACGGCGGGCGGCGCATCGGGCGGATACGTGTCGATCGATCGGCCAGGCGACCGCCCGGGGGGGGGAGCATGGCGCGTGGCGGCCTGGCTCGGTCCCGGCGCGATCGCGGCCGCGCTCCGGGACGCGATCCGGTTCGACCGGCCGCCGGGTCCGTCTCCGGCGGACACGGCGCCGCTTTCGTTCTCGCGTTCGGAGGCCGTCTTCTTTCTGGCCGTGGTTGACTTGTATCAGCGCGAGTCGCTCCGGTCGCTTCTCGAAAGGCGGACGCTCGATCCTCTTCCATTCACGGCGGCCGATCTCGGACGGATCGCCCGGGAGGGGGCCTCTCCCGCCGACGCACGCTGGTGGATGACCGTCGGCTGGCTTCTTCCTTCCGCCTCGACCGCGCCGGCTGGGATCGATTCCGGGGCGGCCCAACGGTTCGAGCAGGCCGGCTGGATCGCGGCCGAGGGGACGGGCTGGAGAATGACGCCGTCCTTCATGCGCCTGCTGGACGGCTTCGTCATGCCCTCGCGGTACGGCGTCGTGCGGGCGGTCGACCACGGAGCGGCGGGCGAAGCGTCGTCGTCGGTCTCTCTCGTCGAGACGCCGCGGTCTCTTTGGATGGTTGAGTGGAAGGGTTCGGGCGGCGGCCCGGCCGTCACCGTGCGTCCCGCGGCGGAGCCGGACGTTCACGCCGCCCTCGTCCGATTGGCGGGCGCGTTCTCGCCGGGGCTGGCGCACGATCGTCCCGCTCCGGCGGCGCGGGGGCCGGCGTACTGCCCAGGCTGCGGCACGATCGTCGGCGCTCGGCACCGGTTCTGCGCGCAGTGCGGCCGGCCGCGGGGCGCGGCGGGGGACGCGGATCGACCTTGACAATCGTTCGGCGGATAAGATAGTTTGCACCGCCTTTAGTCGACAATGAGCGGCCGCTTGGCGTCGCTGTTCCGGGAGGAATTGAATGAGCCGCGTTAACTACCTGTTTACGTCCGAGTCCGTGACCGAAGGACATCCGGACAAGATCGCCGACCAGATTTCCGATTCCATTCTGGACGCCATCATCGGTCAGGACCCCAAAGCGCGGGTCGCGGCGGAAACGCTGGTGACGACCGGAATGGCGATCGTCGCGGGGGAGATCACCACGTCGTGCTACGTCCATATCCCCGAGATCGTCCGGAACACCATCCGGGAGATCGGATACACGCGGGCGAAGTACGGCTTCGACTACGAGACGTGCGCCGTGATCACGTCGATCGACCAGCAGTCGCCCGACATCGCGATGGGCGTGGACGTGGGCGGCGCCGGCGACCAGGGCCTCATGTTCGGGTACGCGTGCAACGAGACGGCCGAGCTGATGCCGCTTCCCATCATGCTCGCGCACAAGCTGACGCGGCGGCTGGCCGAGGTCCGGAAGAACGACATCCTTCCCTATCTCCGGCCGGACGGCAAGTCCCAGGTGACGGTGGAGTACCGGGACGGGAAGCCCTACAAGGTGAACACGGTCGTCGTCTCCTCCCAGCACTCCCCCGACGTTACGATGAAGGAGATGCGGGAGGACGTCATCGAGAAGGTCGTGAAGGCGGTCATTCCGCGGGAGCTTCTCGACGAGGATACCGTGACCTACCACATCAATCCGACGGGCCGGTTCGTCGTCGGCGGCCCCCAGGGGGACTGCGGACTTACGGGCCGGAAGATCATCGTCGACTCCTACGGCGGCGTGGGGAGCCACGGGGGCGGCGCGTTCTCCGGGAAGGACCCGTCCAAGGTGGACCGTTCCGCCTCCTACATGGCTCGCTACGTCGCCAAGAACCTGGTGGCGGCGGGTCTCGCCGAGAAGTGCGAGGTCCAGCTCGCGTACGCCATCGGCGTGCCCGATCCGGTGTCGATCCTCATCGACACCTTCCGGACGGGAAAGGTCCCCCAGGCCGAGCTCGTCCGGCTCGTCCGCGATCACTTCGACATGAAGCCCCAGGGGATCATCAAGACGCTCGACCTTCTCCGGCCGATCTTCAAGAAGACGGCGGCGTACGGGCACTTCGGGCGCAACGAGCCGGAGTTCACCTGGGAGCGGACCGACGTCGCGCCGAAGCTCAAGGCCGCCGCGGGCATCTGACCGAGCCGTCAGCGATCAGCGGCCGGCTTCGCCCTGTGGCTGAAAGCTAACCCAGGACTCCGTCCTCTTGGTTTGCCGCATTCTCTTGGACCTCAACCTCTAAGGAGAACCGATGAAGTATCACGTCAAAGACCTATCCCTGGCCGGCAAGGGGAAGCTCCGGATCGAGTGGGCCAACCAGAACATGCCGGTCCTGAACATCATCCGCGCCCGCTTCGAGAAGGAGAAACCGCTCGCGGGGATCCGGCTATCCGCCTGCCTCCACGTCACGACTGAGACGGCGTCGCTCGTCCAGACGCTCAAGGCGGGCGGCGCCGACGTGATCCTGTGCGCGTCGAACCCGCTCTCCACGCAGGACGACGTCGCCGCCTCGCTCGCGAAAAACGACCGGATCCCGGTCTTCGCCATCAAGGGCGAGGACAACGCCACCTACTACAAGCACATCCAGGCGGCGCTGGACCAGAAGCCGCACATCACGATGGACGACGGCGCGGACCTCGTCTCCACGATCCACAAGGAGCGGACGAGCCTGATTCCGTACATCTTGGGGGGGACGGAAGAGACGACGACGGGCGTCATCCGGCTCCGGAGCATGGCGGAGCGGGGCGTCCTCAAGTTTCCCGTCATCGCCGTAAACGACGCCATGACCAAGCACTTCTTCGACAACCGCTACGGGACGGGCCAGAGCACGATCGACGGGATCCTCCGGGCGACCAACCGGCTCTTGGCCGGGACGACTTTCGTCGTCTGCGGATACGGCTGGTGCGGCCGCGGCGTCGCGATGCGGGCCCACGGCATGGGGGCGAATGTGGTCATCGTCGAGGTCGATCCCCTGCGGGCGCTGGAGGCGGTCATGGACGGGTACCGCGTCATGCCGATCGCCCAGGCCGCGCGGATCGGCGATTTCTTCGTGACCGTGACCGGAGACGTGAACGTGATCCGGAAAGAGCATTTCGGCGCCATGAAGGACGGGGCGATCGTCGCCAACACAGGCCACTTCAACGTCGAGCTGGACTTAAGCGGCCTCAAGTCCCTTACGAAGCGTCGCCGCGAGATCCGCGAGTTCGTGACCGAGCACCAGCTCAAGAACGGACGGCGCGTGAACGTCCTCGCCGACGGCCGTCTTGTGAACCTCGCCGCCGGCGAGGGGCACCCCGCCTCCGTCATGGACATGAGCTTCGCCAACCAGGCCCTCGCCGGCGAGTACGTGACGAAGAAAGGGAAGCGGCTCGGAAAGCAGGTCCATCCCGTTCCGGAGGCGATCGACCGCGAGATTGCGCGCCTCAAGCTCAACGCAATGGGAATCGAGATCGACAAGCTCACGCCCGAGCAGAAGCGGTACCTCGCCTCGTGGGAGGAAGGGACGTAAGAAACGCAGTCGTACTGGCCCTCGTTGGAGGAGGATCGGACGATGAAAGCAGAGTGTCTGCGCCGGTCGTGCCGGGCGTTTGCGGCTTTTCTTTTCCTGCTATCGGTCCTGCTATCGGCGGCGCCCGACGCGTTCGCGCAGGCGCCGCGCCTGCCGAAGGTGGCCGCCAGCCCCAGCCACGGCCTGATCGTTCTGCCATCGGGCGTGGTCAAGGTCTTCGGTTCGAACAACCGTGGCCAACTGGGGCTGGGTGCGATCGACGATCCGAAGTACTCAGACGATCTGGTCGATCTTCCCGGTGCGTACGATGCCATCGATGGCGCGGCGGCGGGCGATTCGTCCTACGTGCTGCGCGCCGACGGCACGGTGCTCGCCTGGGGCGAGAACCACGCGGGGCAGCTCGGACTCGGCATCCCGGGCGTGCTGCCCAAGTCGTGGGAAGTGATCAAGCCGGTGCCGGCGCCCACCCCGGTGCCGGGGCTGGCCGGCGTGCGCCAACTTGCCGCCGACGGCCTGTCGGTGATCGCCCTGCTTGCGGACGGTACGGTGCGCGCGTGGGGTGCCTGCGGCGATTGGAAACTCGACGGCGTTCTCGGCTCCGGCCGCGATGAGCCGTTCCGCGTGCCGTTTCCGGCGGCGGTGACCGGACTCACAGGCGTCAAGGCGGTGTCCGCCGGCAGCCGTTTCGCGCTCGCCCTGATGAACGACGGCACGGTTAAGGCCTGGGGCAACAACAAATTCGGGCAGATCGGCGACGAGGTGATCAGCCGCAGCGCAGTCCCGGTCACCATTGCCGGGCTCGACAACGTGGTGGCGGTGTCCGCAGGGATCGGGTACGCGATGGCGTTGCGACGCGACGGCACGGTGCGCGTCTGGGGCGACGGCGGCGATGTTGAACTTCTGTACAACTTCGCGGGCACCCGCAACCCGTCGATCCATAAGAACGATCAGTGGACCGCCAAGCCCTTCGCGATTCCCGGCCTGCGCGACGTCGTCGCGATTTCCGCCGGCGCCAGCAACATCGCGCTGCTGGCCAACGGCACGGTGCGCGCCTGGGGGTACAACGGCTTCTGTTCGATGGGCCTGGGTCGATGCACCGAATATCCGCGCGGCCTGCAGACCCCGCGGGTCTCGAGCATTGCGGCGATCGCGACCGGGCTCAACCGGACCTACTTCGTGCGGCGCGATGGCGTTGTCACGGCCGCCGGAACCCACCGCTACAGCCGATACCAGCTATTTCAAGTCCCCACGGTGATCCTCACCCGGGAGCAGGCGGCGCAGCCCTCGCCGCCTCAGGCCCAAGGGGGCTTATGAAACCGACACTTCCTGGTGCATTGATCGTTCTCTGCGCGGTGCTGCTCCCCACGGCCGCCCTCGCGCAGCCCGCCATCGGCGTGAATGCCTTCCGCGGAACCGGACCCAACAGCCAAATGGGCAAGGGGCTGGCGGATATGCTCGTCAGCGATCTGTTCACGAACAAGACCTTTCAGAAATGCCATGGAACGGTGGTCGAGATGATGAAGCGCGATCTGGTCCTGAAAGAAATAAAGCTCTGTCGCGAACACCCCAGCGAATTCGACCAGTCTCGCTGTCCCAGTGAAGGCATGCTCATCGATCCCACGGCGGTCGTGGACGGCACCGTGGTGACCACGGAGGACTCGATCGCCTGGTCGCTCCAGATGCGCGACCCGGCAACCGGCAAGGTCATCGGCGGCAGCAAGGGTTCGGCTTCAGGGGACGATGTCTTCAAGGCGTCGGAGAAGATCGCCGAGCAGTTGGCGCGCCAGGCGTGTCGTGAGGGCATGGACTACACCTCGACGCCGAGGACGCCACCCGGGGCGCCGAAACCGCCGGCACCTTCGCTCCCGCCGTCACCGAACAAGTCGATATTGAACAACCTGCGGAGTTGAGTCGGCAGCTCGACGACGCGGTCAATGTAATGCCGGCAGTGTCGGCTATCTAACGGCTTCAAATCCCTTTATGTAGTCGTCGTACTCAATGGGAGCCTTGATCCCCAACTCTGCCAGCAGGTCGATGGTCTCGCTCAAAGAAAGATCGAGCCTCGCCGCAAGGCCGGACAGGGACAGTTTGCCTTCCTTATAGAACCGGATCATCCGGAACTCCCAACCCGACGCCAGAAGCTCCCGGGCGACCGTGGACTTGTCCTTTCCCTCGATCGTGGAAAGCTCCTTGATTCTCTTGATATCCCGCTCCTTCAAGCGAAGGCTCACGACGCTCATCTCGTTCCCTCCCTTATCCTCCGCGCCGCATCCTCGACGATCCTCTCGGCGTAACGGCCGAGCCTGACCAGCATCTCGAACTTGACCATCGCGGCCTCGGCGTTCAAACGTCCCGCGTTTCTCATTCGGATCAGAAAGTGGACAGCCGTCGCGAACGGCTGTCCAAGAATCCGGCACGCCTTGATCGTCGGCCCATCGTCGACCGCGAGGACAAATTGCTTCCTCCGGGCCAGCCACAAAGCCTCCGCTTCTCCCCGCTCTATCCGGAAGTCCCGCGCAAGCTTTCGAACGGCCGTGTCCGGTCCGGCTCGCTCCACCGTGATCTTTTTTTCCGCGATCATCAATGCGATCATCGCGGCATCGAACGTCTCCTTCGCCAGACATTCGGCCCGGACCCTTTCGGGGATGAATGCATGAACATCCTCCGTGACCGTCCTCAGCGTATCGATCTTCGCCAGAAGGATCAGCGTGGAGGAATCGAAGACCGCATCCATGAGCTACAAAATACTACATTCGTAAACGAACGTCAAGCGTGCGGACGCTGCTGGCCAATTGTTAAGGCCCCGCTTTGGGAAAAAGGGAGAAGAGTCCCGCAAGGCGGGATCGCACGCCGAGGTCGGCGCCTCCGATTCGAGGATTTTGAGAACCTCCCCCGCGTCGAAGAGCTGCTGGAGCCGTGAAAGGCGTCCGAGGGGCGTTCTCAGACGCCGATGACGCCCAAGCCGCAGGCCCGGGCGGCGGTCGCGAGGGCGGCGTCGTGGGTCGCCATGACGATGTCGGCGGGGCTTCGTTCCCGCCACAGGAGGGCGGTGGCGAGGTGAATTGCGTCGAGCGTCCCGAGCGGCGTCGGAAACGGCTGCGAGGCGCGGCTCAGGACGATCCGCGTCGGCTCCACGATTTCCATTTCCCCGATGAGCCGAAAAGCCGCCTCCCGGTGCGCGGCGAGCTCTTCGTCCGGGAGTCCGCGCGACAGCCCCAAACGATCCAGCGTTCGAAGGCATTCCACTTCGATCAGGGCGCTCGCCACTCCCTGGCGGATGGACTTCCACTCTTTCAGCTTGTCCTTCTGGCCGAGGACGATTCGAAGGAGCGCGGATGAGTCCATGTAGGCGGTCACTTTTCTCCCTGCCTCTCCTCGAGCAGGAGGGGCACGATGTCGATGTTCAGCCCGAGCGGGGCGGGAAGGGGGACCTGTTGGAGGGACAGGTACTTCCGGCGGGGGTGTCGGACGATGAGCGGCTCGCCCTCCCCGGCATAGGGAACAAGACGGGCGATAGGTGTTTCGCGGTCCATCACGACGAGCGGATGTCCTCGCCGCACGTCGCGCAGGTGCCGGCTCAAGTTTGCTTTGAGGTTCGCGATCCGGACGTTCTTCATGACCACAAGATAGTCATCATTGGTCATGATGTCAAGCCAGATGGGGGATCTGTTTGCCGTGCGAGTTACTACGCCGGGAGGACTTTTTCGAGGACCTCGGCGACTTTTCCTTCGTCGAACGGTTTCAGGATGTAGTGGCTGGCGCCGGCCTTGGCGCATTCCACGACCTTGTCTTTTTCCGAGAGAGAGCTCACCATCACCGCCTTGACGTCCGGATCGAGGCCCTTCAGGAAGCGGAGGGTCTCGATGCCGCCCATCTGGGGCATCAGGATGTCGATGGTGACGAGGTCGGGTTTGCTCTCCTTGAAGAGCTTGATCGCCTCCACGCCGTTGGCGGCCTCGCCCGAGACGGTGACCCCGATCTTCTCCAGGATCGTCCGGAGCGACTTGCGCAGAATCGGCGAGTCGTCCACGATCAGGGCCGTTTTTCCCGGAGCAATTGCCATGAGGTTTCCTCCCTCTACCGCGCGTCCCGCGTGACGCGGATAACTTCCTCGATCGTCGTGATCCCCGAAAAGACCTTTTTCAGTCCGTCGAGGCGCATGTCGCGGAACCCCAGGCGTTCGTGGGCGTACTTGCGGATCGCGTTCGCGGTGGCGCGCGCGGCGATCATCTCGCGAAGGGTCTCGTCCATGACCAGGACCTCGTGGATGCCCGTCCGCCCCTTGTACCCGCGGCGTCCGCACGCGTCGCACCCTCGGCCCCGGTGGAACGTGATGTCGGGCGGGACGTCCGCGAGACCCAGACCGGCGAGCGACTCGCGGGAGGGGCGGACTTCTTCGGCGCACGCCGGGCAGATGGTCCGGACAAGGCGCTGGCCGACGATCATCAGGAGGGAGGGAGCGACCAGGAAAGGCTCGATTCCCATCTCCAGCAGACGCGTGAGGGCCGAAGGCGCGTCGTTCGTGTGGAGCGTGGAGAGGACCAGGTGCCCGGTGAGCGCCGCCTCGCAGGCGATGTTTCCCGTTTCGGGGTCGCGGATCTCGCCGACGAGAATGATGTCCGGGTCCTGCCGCAGGATCGAGCGGAGGGCCGTCGCGAACGTCACGTCCTTCTTCCGGTTGACGGGGACCTGGTTGATTCCGGGAAGCTGGTACTCGACGGGGTCTTCAACCGTGACGATATTGAGCTCCGGCGACTTGATGAAGTTGAGCGCGGCGTAGAGGGTCGTGCTCTTGCCGGAACCCGTCGGTCCGGTCACGAGAATGAGTCCGTACGGCTCCCGGGAAAGGCGCTTGATCGTCTCGAGGCTTCCGGACGAGAACCCGAGGACGTCCAGATCGACCTGGACGGATTGCCGGTTCAGGAGACGGAGGACGACTTTCTCGCCGAAGACGGTCGGGAGGGTCGAGACCCGGAGATCCAGTTCTTTGCTTCCGACCTTGATCTCGATCCGCCCGTCCTGCGGCTTCTGGCGCTCGGCGATATCGAGCTCGGCCATGATCTTTACGCGGGAGACGACGGCCGGATGAGCCGTGGCGGAAAGCTCCCGGACCGTCTGGAGGATTCCGTCGACCCGGAAGCGGATGGTCAGGTTCTCCGCGCCCGGCTCGATGTGGACGTCCGAGGCCCCTTCCCGGGCGGCCTGGGCGAGAAGCTCGTCGACGATCTTGATGACGGGCGCCGTCTTGCCGGCCGCCATGAGCTGTTCGACTTCGCTTCGGGAAACCTCTCCGACTTCCGCGCGGTCCGCGGCGCGGATCGGTTTCTCCCGGGACTCGTCCCCCTCGGCGCCTGCCTCCGCATAGTAGAGGCCGAAGGCCATGTCGGCGTCGGACCGGCTGATCAGGACGGGCGCGATCGTGCAGGCGGTCTGGCGGGATATCTGGTCGAGCGTCTTCTGGTCGAGCGGCTGGGTGACCGCGAGCGTCAGTTCGCTCTCGACGAGGAAGAGAGGGATCATCCGGTGCCGGCGGGCCAGCGCCTCGGGGATCAAGCGGAGGATCGCGGGCCGGATGTGGACCTTGTCGAGGCGCATGACGGGAAGGTTGTAGAGGGTGCCCAGGAGGCGGGTGAGGTCCTCTTCCCCGACGAGACCCTTTTCGAGAAAGATCTCGCCCGGCCGCTTCCGCGAAAGGACGGCTTCGGGGACGGATCCGAGAAGGTCGTCGAGATGTTTCCTGGAAAGGAGCCCTTCCTCGACGAGCAACTGTCCGAGCCTGGACGTGACGTCTTCAGCAGTCGGCATCGATCGATCCAGGTCTAGCTGGAGAAGAGCGCATCGATGTCATCCTGGCCGAAGGGTCCTGCACCCTCTTTCCGGGGCGCGGCGGAGACCTTCTTCCGGCTTTCCAGGAGCTCGGCCATGTCTTGCTCGGAAATGCGGTTCTCGGCCGCCGCGCGGACGGTCCCAGGCGGCTGGGATTGCGTCCGGGGAGCGGCATTGACGGCGGCGTTCGCCGGTCCGGCGAACTTGACGCCGCATCCGCCGCAGTACGCGCTGTCAACTTCGTTTTCGAATCCGCACCTCGAGCAGCCCGCCTTGAGGCGCGCTCCGCAAGACTTGCAGAAGCGTCTCTCCTCGCGGTTTGCGGCCGAACATCCGGGACAGATCATGAGCCGACCTCGCGGATTGGGGGCCTGGCCGGGAGCCAAGCCGATTCCCCCGGGAGCGGGTTCCTTGCGACTCTTCTCGGAAAGAATTTGCGTTTCTTATCGGATGGACGTGGTAAAAGTTTAGCAGATTCCGGACGATCTGAAAAGGAGGCGCCGTGGGCCGGGTCACGCGGGTTATCTTGGTTCTTCTTGCCGGATTCGCCGTCCTCGCCATTGCCGCGGGGGTCTTGATCGCCGCCCGCTTCGATTCGGCGAGCGTCCGCCAGCGCGTCGAGGAGGGGCTGACGTCCGCCCTGGACGCCCCCGTCCGGGTGGGTGACGCGGGGATTTCCCTGTGTCCGCCTGGGTTTCAGGCCAGGTCGATCGAAGTCGGGTCTCCCGGGGGATCCGGCGCCAAGGGGCCGTTCTTGACTCTCAAGAGTCTCAGGTTCGGCGTCCATCTTCTTCCCCTTCTAAAAGGGGAGGTCCGCGTCGGCCGGGTGGTCTTGGAGGATCCCCGCGTCTCGCTGGCCCCGGCCCGTCAGGGCGGCTGGAATCTCCCCTCGGGGGCCCCGTCGGGCGGGAGTCAGGCAAGGGGGGGAGCGGGGGCTTTCCTTGTCGGGGCGCTCCTGGTTGAGCGAGTCGACATCACCGGAGGGGTCGTCGAGTCCCAGGGCGTCGCGGTCCTGCGCGACATTCGCGCCTCGATTGCGGACGTGTCCGCCGTCTCGGTCGTCGGCCTTTCGGCGGAGGCCCGGTCGGGAAAGAAAGGGGACGTGTCTCTCGACGGAAGGGTCGGACCGCTGGTTCGTGAGACAAGGACGGTGCCCGTGCCCTTCGAGGCTGGGTTGCGCGCGAAGGACGTCGATGCTCTCCCGCTGTTTCGGGCTTTCTCGTCGGGAGGATTCGGGATCGACGCGCCGGTGTCGCTCGAGTCGAAGTGGCGCGCGGACGAGAAACATACAGGGTCCTTTTCGGAACGGATCGAGGGGGAAGGTAAGATCCGCGTCGGTTCGGGGCGGCTGGTGGGGGCCGAAAAGTGGGAGACGATCGTCCAGGCGGTCAAGATGTCCGTTCGGGCCGCCGATGCGGCGCGGCCGGTCGGCGCGGTCGACGAGATCGCGGCGGACTTCAGGATGAGCGGCGGCGTCCTGTCCATTTCCCCGCTTCGCTACCAGGGGGCCGGACTGGTCGTGACGGGCGCCGGGACATACGACCTGCGCCGCGAGCGGCTCGATTTCCGGCTCAAGGGGGAGTCGGGAGGAAGGGCCATCCGGTTCGCCGTGACCGGCCCCGCGAACAATCCCAGCTACAAGATCGAAGGGGCCGACGCGGCGATCGTGATTACGGAGGAGATCGCCAAGTTCTTGTCGAAGAAGAAGCGTTGAAAGGGTGAATGGGTGAATGGGTGAATCGGTGAATCGGTGAATGGGTGAATCGGTGAATGGGTGAATGGGTGAATCGGTGAATGGGTGAACAAGGGAATGGCGGAAGGGCGTGCGCGGCGGGTTGTGCGAGCCTGAGGCCGTGTGATAAATTGCACCGATGAAGTTTCCTTCCGAATATTTCGATCCGGTCCGGCGGGAGCGGCGCGATTTTCAGGAAGAGCCGGTTGCCGCCGAAGGCGGGCCGGCCTTGCGCCCGAACTATCTCCTCCACGCCGTCTTGTTCGCGTTGACATTTCTCACCACGACGCTGGCCGGCGCGTTTTACGCCGGCGTCGATCCGCTGGAAGATATCCACTTCCTGGTCCGCGGCCTTCCGTTCTCCGTCTCTCTCATGACGATCCTGACGGCGCACGAGATGGGGCACTACTTCGCCTCGCGCCGCTTCGGCGTGATGGCGACGCTTCCGTATTTCATTCCGGTTCCCCCGTTCTTCTTCCCTTCCATCGGAACGTTCGGGGCGTTCATCAAGATGGTTCCGCCGATCGGGAGCCGCTCGGCGATCCTGAACATCGGCCTGGCGGGGCCGGCCGTGGGATTCGTCTTTGCGGTCCTGGCCGCCGTCGTGGGTCTTGGCTATTCAACAATGGCCGCCGAGACGGGGGTCCACGGTCTCAAGCTCGGCGGATCGCTGATCTTCGCGGTCCTGACGCGGATCGTCCTCGGCCCGATCCCGGAGGGGATGGACGTTCTTCTCCATCCGATGGCGTTCGCCGGGTGGCTCGGCTTCTTCGTGACGGCCCTCAACCTGATTCCCATCGGCCAGATGGACGGCGGGCACATCTTGTACGCCGTCGCCGGCGAGAGGCGCCATCGGGCGGTTTCGCTCGGCCTGGTGCCGGTCCTCGCGGCGATGGGACTGTTCTTCTGGCCGGGGTGGCTGTTCTGGGCCGTGCTGGCCTCGTTTCTCGGGGTGGCGCATCCGCCGGTCCGGAATCCCCATATTCCTCTCTACGCCGACGACCGGTGGAAGGCGGCCGGCGCCCTTGTCCTTCTTGTCCTGACGTTCATTCCCGTTCCTTTCACCGTCGTCTAGGAGGTTGATGAAAAAGTCTTTTCCCTTCTCCCTCCGGGAGAAGGTCAGGATGAGGGGGATATTCGAAAAACAAACGTTTATGAAAGCAAGATCGCCCTCACCCCCGCCCTCTCCCGAAGGGAGAGGGGGTTTTTCAGCAACCTGATAGGACCGACGATCCGTATGCCCCGAGATGTTTTTGAGGCTTTACAGTGGGAGGGTCAGGGGTTATACTTTCGCCGTTTATCTTGACACTGCCTGGGGGCCGAACCGATTGACACTACATCGAAAAATTGCCGTCGCCTCCCTGGTCGCCGCCCTCCTGCCGACCGTTAGCCGTCCGGCCTTTCCCGCCGAAGAAACCCCTCCGGCGATCGTCATCAAGCAGATCGACATTCACGGTCTGAAGCGGCTCGAAGACGCCACCGTCCGCGCGAAGCTCAAGGCGAAGGAGGGAGGGACGTTCTCGCCCGAGGTCCTGCGGGAGGACGTCCGGGAGCTTTACCGCCTGGGGACGTTCGAGGACATCAAGGCCGAGTCGGAGCCGTTCGAGGGCGGGATCCGCCTTGCGTTCACCTTTCAGGAGCGGCCGATCGTCCGGGAGATCTTCTTCACCGGGAACGACAAGGTCAAGAGCGACGCGCTCAAGGAACAGGTGACGCTGAAGGCTTTCGCGGCGCTCAATCCGTCCGCCGTGTCCGATTCGGTCGAGAAGATCAGGCGCCACTACCAGAGCGAGGGGTACTACCTGGCACGGGTCGTCCCGGTCGTGCGCGTCATATCTCCCCACGAGGTCAATCTCATTTTCGACGTCGAGGAAGGGCCGAAAGTCTGGGTCGAGTCCGTGGAGATCTCCGGAAACCACGTGATCGACGCGAAGAAGATCAAGAAGGCGATGCCGGTCAAGGAATGGTGGATCTTCTCCTGGCTCGACAGCAGCGGGACGTACAAGGAGGAAGAGGCCCGAAAGAGCGTCGAGGCGGTTCGGGACCTCTACTACAACGAAGGGTACATCGAGGCGAACGTCGGCGAGCCCAAGGTCGCTCTTTCTCCCGAGAAGACGTCGCTGTCCGTGTCGGTCGCCGTCGAGGAAGGCGGTCAGTACCGCGTGGGCGAGATCAAGGTGACGGGGACGAAGGTCGCGAGCGAGGAGGAAGTGAGGGGCCGCCTGATCCACAAGCCGGGCGAGATCTTCCGGCGGAGCGACCTCCGGAAGGAGATCGGCCAGATCTCCGACCTCTACAACGAGCGCGGGCGGGCGTTCGCCGACATCTCCCCCCAGGTGCTCCCGGACGCCGCCCGGAAAGTCGTGGACATCACGTACCAGGTGACCGAAGGGGACGAGACGAAAATCGGACGGATCCGGATCGCGGGGAACACGAAGACCCGGGACAAGGTGGTCCGCCGGGAGTTCCGGCAGGACGAGGGCGATACGTTCAACAGCGCGCTTCTCAAGCGGAGCCACCAGCGGCTGATGAACCTCAACTTCTTCGAGAACGTGGAGATTACGCCCGACCGCCGGGCCGGGACCAACATCATGGACATGAAGGTGAAGGTCACCGAGAGGCCCACCGGGCAGTTCTCGATGGGAGCCGGTTACTCCTCGTTCGACAAGCTGACGGGGACGATCTCGATCTCGGAGGGAAACTTCGGCGGGAGAGGCCAGCTTCTCAAGCTCTCGGCGCAGATGGGAAGCCGGACGAGACTTTATAACCTGACGTTCCGGGAGCCGTGGCTCCTGGACCGCCAGATCGGGGGGTCGATCTCGATCTACCGCGACCAGACGGAGTACGACTCCTACAAACAGCTCTCCGACGGCGTACGCCTGGGCGTGGACAAGGCGTTCACCGAGTACGTGTCGGGGAGCCTCGGGTACAAGTTCGAGAAGACGAACGTGTTCGATGTGAGCGAGACGGCCTCGCCGCTCGTGAAGGAGCAGGAGGGGCGGGCCACGACGTCGGCCGTGACGGCCGGCGTCACGCGGGATTCCCGCGACAACTTCCTGCTCCCCCGGCGCGGATCCAGGAACGCGCTCTCGTACACCTTTGCGGGAGAATTCCTGGGGGGGTCGAACGAGTTTCACAAGGTCGTGGCCGGCTCGGGATGGTACTTCCCGCTCCCGTGGGAGTCCTCTTTTCTGATCAACGGGAAGTATGGGCAGGGATGGGGCCTGAACGGGAAGAAGCTTCCGGTGTTCGAGCGGTTCTTCGTGGGCGGGATCAACACGGTCCGCGGCTTCCGCTACGGCGACGCGGGGCCGAAGGACGAGAGCGGCAACCGCCTGGGCGGGACGAAGATGCTCGTCTTCAACAGCGAAGTCGTCTTTCCGCTCGTCTCCGAGGCGAAGCTCATGGGTGTCCTCTTCTATGACTTGGGCGCCGGCTTCAACGCGGAGGATCCGGTCGCGTACGACAGCCTGCGGCACGGCGCGGGCTGGGGGCTCCGGTGGATCTCGCCGGTCGGACCCCTCCGGCTGGAATGGGGGTACAACCTCCGTCCGAAGGAGGGGGAGCGGAAGACCGTGTTCGAGTTCTCGATCGGGACGTTCTTTTGAGAGACGGTCGATCGGTGAGTCGGGGAATGGGTGAATCGGAAGCATCGCGGGAGGCGTGAGATGAAGAAGAGGACGGTTGGAATTGCGGCATGGATGGCGGCGGGGCTTCTTCTGCTTGGGGCCGAGCCGGCGGCGGCGGAGTTCAAGCTGGGCATCGTGGACGTGCAGCGCGCCCTTCTCACGTCGGACGAAGGGAAGAAGGCGAAAGAGTCTTTTCAGTCCCTGCTCGAAGCGAAGCGAAAGACGCTCGACGAGCGAAAGGCGGGCGTCGACAAGCTCCGGAAGGAGATCGAGGGCCAGGCCAGAATCCTGAAAGAGGACGCGCGGAAGCAGAAGGAGGAGCGCCTGGAAAAGGAGATCCGGGAGTTCGAGCGCCTGGTGAAGGACACGCAAGATGAGCTTCGCAAGAAAGAGATCGAGCTCCAGAACAAGATCGTGAGGGAAATCCTGGCGGCGGTCTCCCAGATCGGCGAGGAAGAGAAGTTCGACCTGGTCCTCGAGCTCAATGAAGCGCGGATTCTGTACGCTCCGACGAAGACGGACATCACGGCGAAGGTGATCGACCGAATCAACGGGAAGAAGGCTTCATCCGGCCCCGCGCCGGCGCCGAAATCGCCCGAAGGAAAATGACGGGGGGGTCGCGGAATGAGAGAGGCCCGGCGGCTGGACGAAATCGCCGCTCTGGTTAACGGTGTCCTGGCGGGGGACGGCTCCGTCGTCGTAACGGGGGTGGCGGGGCTCCGGGAGGCCGGGCCGGGGGACTTGACGTTCGTTGCCGCCTCCCGGAGCCTTCCGGACCTGGGGGGGACGCGGGCGTCGGCGGCGATCGTGCCCCTGGAGGTCGAGGCCTTTTCCATCCCCGTGATCCGGGTCGAGAACCCTCACTTCGCGCTGGCGAAGGTGCTCGGCCTCATGTACGATCGACCACGCGGGCCCGGTTTCGTGAGCGACCGGGCCGTTCTCGGACGCGGAGTGCGGCTGGGCCGCGACGCGCAGGTCTATCCCCATGTTTTCGTCGGCGACGGAACGGAGATCGGCGACCGCGCCGTCCTTTACCCGGGGGTCTGCGTCGGAGATCGCTGCTACGTCGGGAACGACGCGATCCTCTATCCGAACGTGACCCTCCGGGAAGACGTCTCGGTCGGGGCGCGCTCGATCGTTCACGCGGGGGCGGTGCTCGGGGCGGACGGCTTCGGTTTTGTGGAAGAGGCCGGTCGGCATCACAAGATTCCTCAGGTCGGCCGGGTGGTCATCGAGGATGACGTCGAGATCGGCGCCAACGTCTGCATCGATCGGGCGACGCTGGGAAAGACGGTCGTCCGGCGGGGCACTAAGATCGACAACCTCGTCCAGATCGCCCACAACGTGACGGTCGGCGAGGACTGCCTGATCGTGGCCCAGGTCGGCATCTCGGGAAGCGTCGAGATCGGGAACCACGTGACGCTCGCGGGGCAGGTCGGCGTGGCGGGGCATCTGAAGATCGGGGACCGCACGATCGTGGGCGCCCAGTCGGGCGTGACGAAGAGCATCCCGGCGGACAGCCGCGTGACGGGGTTCCCGCCGGTCCCCCATGGGGAGTGGCTCCGGGCCCAGGCGTCGATCCCGAAGATCCCGGAGATGCGAAAGCGGATCGCCGAGCTGGAAGAAAGAGTGAAGGTCCTTGAGCGCGCCTTGCGCCGAGGCGAGAAGGAGTCCTGAGGAGGACGATCGGATGGACATCAACGAGATCATGAAAGTTCTTCCGCACCGGTATCCCTTTCTCCTCGTGGACAGGATCGAGGAGATCGAAGTCGGAAAGCGGATCGTCGGAATCAAGAACGTGACGATCAACGAACCTTTTTTTCAGGGGCACTTTCCGAACCACCCGATCATGCCGGGCGTGCTCATCATCGAGGCGATGGCCCAAGTGGGCGGCGTCCTGGCCTTCAAATCGGCCGACGTGGCGGAGAAACTCGTTTACTTCATGGGGATCGACAAGGCCAAGTTCCGGAAGCCGGTGTTTCCGGGGGACACCCTGCGCTTCGAGATCTCGGTCGTTCAGCACCGGAGCAGCATCTGGCGCCTGCAGGGAAACGCCTCCGTCGAGGGGAAGCTGGTGTGCGAAGCCGAGTTGACGGCGACGATCGTCGATCGGAAGACCGGAGCGGGGGCATGAAGAAAGAGACCGTCGTCAAGACGGAGATCCCGGCGCCGGGGATCCATCCTACGGCCGTGGTGCCGCCGTCGGCCACGATCGGCCGGGGCGTGACCGTGGGAGCGTACACCGTCATCGGCCCGGACGTGGAGATCGGGGAGGACTGCGTCATCGGGTCCCACGCCGTGATCGAGGGATGGACGAGGATCGGGCCGCGCTGCCAGATCTTCCAGTTCGCGTCGGTGGGGGCGGCCCCGCAGGACTTCTCGTACCGGGGTGAAGAGACGCACCTGGAGATCGGGAGCGACAACGTCTTCCGCGAGTTCGTGACGATCCACCGCGCGACGACGAAGGGCGACCGGATCACCGTGATCGGGAGCCATAACTACTTCATGGCCTATTCCCACGTCGCCCACGACTGCCGGATCGGCGACCACGTCATCATGGCGAACTCGGTCGCCCTGGGCGGGCACATCCTGATCGAGAGCCACGCCATCATCGGGGGACTCTCCGCCATCCATCAGTTCACGCGCATCGGCGCGTATTCGATGATCGGCGGAGGGTCGGCCGTCTCTCAGGACGTTCCCCCCTACCTTTCCGTCGCGGGGAACCGGGCCAAGCCGTTCGGCCTCAACCTCGTGGGGCTGAGGCGGCAGGGCTTCTCGGAGGAGACGATCGCGAAGCTCAAGAAGGCCTACAAGGCGGTCTACCGGGAGGGGGCGACGCTGAAGGAAGCCCTGGAGAAGATCATGTCGGAGCATGGAGAGACACCGGAGATTCGTCACTTCGTTGAGTTCGTTCGTGGATCGGAACGGGGGATTTGCCGGTAGACGTCCGGAGTTCAAGGTCAATGGTTGGTGGTCGAATGTCGAAGGTCGAAGGTCCGGGATTCGGTGTTGTGTTTCAACTTTCGATCTTTGACCTTCGACGCCTTGCTTTGGGTGCCTGACCTTGCAAGCTGGACCTCTGACGTCGGATCTTGGGCTTCGGACATGAAGACAATCGGAATCATCGCCGGGGGCGGGGTCTTTCCCCGCGTGGTCGCCGAGGCGGCGCGGGAGGCGGGGTTCCGCGTCGTGGCGGTGGGTCACGAGGGAGAGACGGATCCCGGTCTGGCGTCTGGCGTCGACGCGATCCACTGGGTCAAGCTGGGTCAGCTTTCGAAGATCATCAAGGCCCTCAAGCGCGAGGGCGCGGCCGAGATCGTCCTGGCGGGCGGCATCGCCAAGAAGGGGATGTTCGGCCGGGCGCGTCCCGATCTTCGGGCCATCCGCCTCCTGGCGCGGATGAAGAGCCGGAGCGACGACGCTCTTCTCCGCGCGCTGGCCGAGGACCTTGAGAGCGAAGGGCTCGATGTGCGGCCGGCGACCCAGTACCTGGGCCGGCTCCTCGCCCCGAAGGGCGTTCTCTCGCGGCGGAAGCCGACGGCCCGCGAGGCGGCCGACATCGAGTTCGGCTGGCCGATCGCCCGGGAGATCGGCCGGCTGGACGTCGGCCAGGCGATCGCCGTGAAGGAGAAGGTCGTCGTCGCGATTGAGGGGATCGAAGGGACGGACACGATGATTCGGCGCGCGGGACAACTGGCGAGGGGCGAACTCGTCGTCCTCAAGGTCTCGAAGCCGGGGCAGGACGCCCGCTTCGATCTTCCGGCGGTCGGGCCGGGAACGATCGGGGCCATCGCGGAGTTTGGCGGAGGGTGCCTGGCGGTCGAGGCGGGGCGGACGATCGTCCTGGAGCGCGAGACCCTGGTCCGCGAGGCGGACAAGGCCGGCGTGGCCGTGGTGGGACGATAAAAAAACCGGTGAATCGGTGAATGGGTGAATGGGAAAGAATGCCACAGAGGCACAGAGGCACAGAGGCACAAAGAGCGATCGGTGGCTGGATCTTGGTGAATCGGCGAGGCGGAGGAATCCGCAGATTCCCAACAAGGCTCCGGGTCTTCGAAAAGGCAGGGAGAAATCTGCGGTCATCTGCGGGATCTGCGGACCAAAGTGAATGGGTGAATCGGGGAAGATCGAAAGCCGCCTGAAGAAAGTCCGCGTCGGCGTGGTGGGCGTGGGGTACCTGGGTGAGCACCACGCGCGGCTATACGCCGATCTACCGGGCGCGGAGCTTGTGGGCGTCTGCGACCTGGACGCGGACCGGGCGGCGGCGGTGGCGAAGAAGTACGGCACGAGGGCGTTTCCGTCGCCGGCCGAGCTGGCCCGCGAGGTCGAGGCCGCGTCCGTCGTCGTGACGACGCGCGACCACGCCTCCGTCGCCATTCCGCTCCTGGGCGGCGGGATCGATCTCCTCGTGGAGAAGCCGCTCGCCGCGAGCGTGGCGGAGGCGCGAGAGATCGTCGAGGCCGCGGACCTTAGCGGCCGGATTCTCCAGGTCGGCCACCTGGAGCGATTCAACGGGGCCGTCCGTGCCCTGGTGCCGCTCGTCCGGGAGCCTCGCTTTATCGAGGCGCACCGGCTGGGCCCTTTCGTCGAACGGGCGGCCGACGTCTCCGTCGTGACCGATCTGATGGTCCACGACCTCGACATTCTCCTCGCCATGGTGCCGGGGGAGATTCGGTCGATCCTGGCGGTGGGAACGCGCGTCGTGTCCGACCACGTCGACATCGCCAACGCGCGGATCGAATTCGACTCGGGGTGCGTGGCGAACGTCACCGCGTCGCGGGTCTCTCCGGAGAAGCAACGGAAGATCCGGATCTTCGAGCCGGACGCGTACATGGCGCTCGACTACGCCCGGCAGGAGATCGAAGTCTACCGAAAGCAGCCGCCGCTCGCGCCGGGTGGACGGGCGCAGATCGTGCGGGAGACGGTCCACGTGGAAAAGGGCGAATCGCTGCGCGAGGAGTTGATCGCGTTCCTGGACGCGGTCCGGGAGCGCAAGGCGCCGATCGTGAGCGGCTGGGACGGTCTCAAGGCCCTGGAAGTGGCCGACGAGATCGAGAAGAAAATTGGCTAAAGAATCGGTCAATCGTTATTGGTTAATCGTCAATCGTTATTGGT
>JACPZO010000131.1 GCA_016195465.1 Nitrospirota bacterium | reverse complement strand
CTGAGGTCGGCGAGCGGCCGGTGGGCGCGGCGGCGGGCCACCTCCTCCCGCTTGTCCGCCATGATCCTGTCCAGGAACGAGGGACCCAATCTAGCCACGGGCCGCGTTCGTGAACTGGACCAATGCGTCGAGTTTCTCCAGCGCCTTGTTGGAGTCGATCGACTTCGCCGCGAGCCGCACGCCGTCCGCCAGGAAGTCCGCCCTCCCCGCCGCGACCAGCGCCAGGCCCGCGTTCATGAGGACGATGTCGCGCCGCGGCCCCTTCCCGCCCGAGAGGACTTCGCGGAGGATCCGGGCGTTCGCCTGCGCGTCCCCGCCCTTGAGGTCCGCCATCTGCCCCCGCTCGATCCCCACGGACTCCGGCGTCACTTCGGAAGTCGAGACCGCCCCGTCCTTCCATTCCGAGACCCGCGTCGGCCCCGTAATCGTCACTTCATCCAGGCCGTCGGAACCGTGGACGACGAACGCCCGCCGCGTCCCCAGGTTCCCGAGGACCATTGCCATCGGCTCCGTCCATTCGTGGGCGAAGACGCCCATCACCTGGTACGGAGCGCCGGCGGGATTCGAGATCGGGCCCAGCAGATTGAAGAGGGTGCGGATTCCCAGCTCCTTGCGGACGGGGGCGGCGTGCTTCATCGAGAGGTGAAACACGGGCGCGAAGAGAAAGGCGATTCCCACTTCATTCAAGCATTCCTCGACCCGCTCGGGCTTGAGATCGATCTTCACGCCGAGGGCTTCCAGGACGTCGGCGCTCCCGCACGCCGACGAGACGGATCGGTTTCCGTGCTTGGCCACGGGGACGCCCGCGCCCGCGACGACGAGGGCCGTCGTCGTCGAGATGTTGAACGTCCCCGAACGGTCGCCGCCCGTCCCGCAGGTATCGACGACGTCGTGGGCCTTCGGATATATCCGCAACGCCTTCTCCCGCATGAGACGCGCGGCCCCCGTGATTTCCTCCACCGTCTCGCCCTTCATCCGCAGAGCGGTCAGGAACGCGGCCACCTGAACGGGCGTCGCCGCGCCCTCCATGATCGTCTTGACGGCGTCATACGCCTCGCCCTCGGAGAGCGACTGCCCCTCCACGAGCTTCGCAATCGACCCCTTCAGCATAACCCGCCCCGATTCACCGATTCACCCATTCACCGTGATTTCAAGGAAGTTCCGGAGCAGGTCCTTCCCCGCCGCCGTCAGGATCGACTCCGGATGAAACTGCACTCCCTCCACCGGATAGTCCCGATGCCGCAGGCCCATGATTTCCTTTTCCTCCGTCTCGGCGGAGATCTCAAGGCACGCGGGAAGCGTCTCCCGCCGGACGATGAGCGAATGGTACCGCGTCGCTTCGAAGGGATTCGGAAGCCCCTTGAAGATCGTCTTCCCGTCGTGACGGATCATCGACGTCTTCCCGTGCATGAGGCGGTCGGCCCGGACGACGTCTCCCCCGAACGCCTCGCCGATCGACTGGTGGCCAAGGCAGACGCCCAGGATCGGAATCTTGCCGGCGAACCGCTTGATCGCCGCCACGGAGATCCCCGCCTCTTTCGGCGTGCAGGGGCCCGGCGAGATCACGATTTGCGACGGGTTCCGCTCGGCGATCCCGTCGATCGTGATCTGGTCGTTCCGGACGACCTCGATCTCCGCCCCCAGCTCGCCCAGGTACTGGACGAGGTTGTAGGTGAAGGAGTCGTAGTTGTCGATCAAGAAAAGCATGGAGTGTTGCGATCGCGCAGCCTTGGACCTGGCGAAACCAGATCACGCCACCGCGAGCTTCTCCTCATTCTGGATCAGAATCCTGGGACTCGGGTTCCGCGGAGGAACGGGCAACCCGCCGGCCCTTAGCAAGTCGACGTGTTCTCGCATTCCCCACCTCGCCTTATAAAGGCAGTCTTCAACCGAATGCCCGACGCCCGTGAACCCATCAAGGTCAGGCGAGTAAAAGCCGAAGAATTCCGGATCATCGGTTGCTTCGATGATAAGCGAGTAGTCGAGATCGATCATGGACGCCTCCTTCCGTTTCATCCTTTCCGGATACCGGCCGCTTTCAGGATGGCACGACACGTGCCCGTCGGAACTTCCTTCGACCCGTGGAAATCCACCCGAACAAGTTTGTCACAGTCAGGCTTTCCATAGTACCGGATGGAGCCCTTTTCCTTTACAAGTCTGAACTTGTTGTCTTCCAGCAACCGCACCAGCTCGCTGAATTTCAACCCGACCTCCCCGGCAATATACCATATCTGCCGGTCACAACCCCCGCTCCGCCGTCTCCAGGGCCCTCAGAACAGCGCGGGCCTTGTTCTCCGTTTCGGCGAACTCGGCGTCGGGATCGGAGTCGGCCACGATCCCACCGCCGGCCTGGACGAAGATACTCCTTGTCCTTTCGCCCTTCGGCCTTCGACCTTCGACCTTTGACCTTTGACCTTCGACCTTTGACGGTAGTTCCCGGCACACGGCCGTCCGGATCGTGATCGCCATGTCCATGTTCCCCGAGAAGCCGAAATACCCGACAGCCCCGGCGTAGAACCCCCGGCGGGTCGGCTCCAGTTCCTCGATGATCTCCATTGCCCGGATCTTCGGCGCACCGGATACGGTACCGGCCGGGAACGTCGCACGGAGGACGTCCGCAGCAGTCCGCCCCGGCGTAAGCCTCCCCTCCACGTTCGAGACGATGTGCATCACGTGGGAATACCGCTCCACCGTCATGAAGTCCGAAACCGTAACGCTCCCGGTTTCGGCCACCCGCCCCACGTCGTTCCGTCCCAAGTCCACGAGCATCACGTGCTCCGCCCGCTCTTTGGGGTCCGCTAGGAGTTCCCGCTCGAGCGAGGAGTCCTCCTCGTGCGTCTTCCCGCGCGGCCGCGTTCCGGCGATCGGACGGAGCGTGACTTTTCCATCCTCCAGGCGGACGAGAATCTCCGGAGAGGATCCCGCGATCGTCGTCTTCCCGGCCCGGAGGAAATACATGTACGGCGAGGGATTGATGACCCGGAGAGCCCGGTAGATGTCCAGCGGATCGGCCGCCGTCTCCTTCTCGAACCTCTGGGAAGGAACGACCTGGAAGACGTCCCCGGCGCGGATATACTCCTTCGCGCGGAGGACCATCGTCCGGTATTCGTCCCGCGTCATGTTCGAGCGCGGGCCCTCACTCATCCCCTCCCCCTGAAAGGGGGAAAAAACGGGAGACGGCGTGCCCTCTTTTTTCCCCTTCTCCCCCTCCAAGGGGGAGAGGGAAGGGTGAGGGGGTAAAAAGGAAGCGATCGGTCCCGGTCTTCGTCGGGGAAGAGCCTTCGATAGGCGTCCCGCGATCCGCTCGATCCGGCGCACGGCTTCGTCATAAGCCGCGTCCGGGTCGCCTTCAACGAAAGCGTTCGCCACGATCTTCATCGTGTGCGTCACGTTGTCGAAGACGATCAGGTTGTCCGCCCGCATGAGGAGGAGATCGGGAACGTCCGGGGCCGGCTTCTTCCGCTCACGCACCCGTTCGAACCGATGGGCGAGGTCGTATCCCAGGGCGCCAACCAAACCGCCCGAGAACCTCGGGAGAGAAGGATCCTCCACGGCCTTGTACCGGCCCATGACGGCCTCGACGACCTCCAGGGGATCGCGCTGAAACCGGAATCTCTCCCGGCCGGCGGCCGTCCGAATTGCGACGGACTTCCCTTTCCCCTCGATGACCATCCCCGGATCGCACCCGATGAAGGAATACCGCGCCCACCGCTCTCCCCCCTCGACGCTTTCGAGGAGGAAGGAGTGCGGTCCGCGCGCCACTTTCATGTAGGCCGAGACGGGCGTCTCCACGTCGGCGAGAAGCTCGCGGTACACGGGCAAGACGTTCCCCTCCTTCGCGCGGGCGCGGAACGCTTCCCTGTCCGGATGAACGGCCTGCCTCAAGTCCAGGGAGACGTCAGAAGAGTACCCCACGTCGTCGTCCGCTACGGGAGAATCTGGACAGCGTGGCGAAAGGGAAAAGCTCGAAAATCGCTGTCGAGGGTTAGTACGTGGGTGATTCGTTCAAGCTCGATCATGGCAAAGCTGGCGCAGTCCACAAAGCTGAACCAGTGATCGTTGAATTTCAGGAAGATGGTCTTTGCTCGGGACTCCAAACGATCTGAAACCGGGATAACGGAGATTCCGGCTCCGGGCAGGTTCTCCAGAAAGCGAGCGGCCACCGAATGGCTCACGCGAAACCTCAACAAGGTTAGCGTCTCATACAGCACGGGGGGCGACGTCACGCGGCGCAGGCCGTCAGCGACTATCCGTCGGTAGGCCTCCGTCATAGCTTCGTGGTGCTGATCGCGACGATCGGCCAAGGCGAGGAAGGCCGAGGAATCGAGGTAGCAGGTCATCCCCTTTTCTTGGAAGCGCCGTAAAGGTAGAAATCGTGGCGCTCTGCAAGATCACCCGCCTTGCTGTCACAGAGACCTACGATCTTGAGAGCAGGATGATCGGAAGGAACAGTTCGGAGTTTACCCGGAGATGGGGTCATGCATACTTCGAGCGTCACGCGCTGCTTGTCCTTTAACATCGGCTTGCGAAGCGGCTTGAACACGCCATCCTCATAAACAGCGATGATCGTCTTAGGCATAAAGAACCCCTCCCGCCGGTTTGAGCTTGCCGGCCTGCTTTTCCTCCAGACTCCGCTACTCGGGTCCGATCTTCTCGACGAGAAGACGATCAACCATGCCGATCGAGGCGCTCGTCGTACAGTTCTTCGCGCGTCCAACGCCTGCGGGCGGGAACTGGCTCCTCCTCTCCCCGCGCGAGCATGCGCGCTTTCTCTCGCTCCCAGGCGGCCCGGTCCTTCACGCCGCGGCCTGAAACCACAACCGCCCGATCGATCGGCTCCCGAATCAGTTGGGCTTCACTGACTCCGCGCGCCGCTGCGGTTCGCTTGAGCTTTTTCTCCTGCTCCACCGCGATGTAGATTTGCTTCCGAAGCATCCGGTCCGCCCCCCTTGTCGGCCCCCCTTGTCGAAATTAAGGCTTCAACCAATATACATCATTCTATACATCGCACCATATCGTGGTCAACCCCCTGTCCGGGGAATCGGGTCTTCATTTCGGCCGCCCGATGCACAAGGCTTTCCGGGAGAGAGCAGATGTTTGTGGGAAACGATTTGAGCGCGATGCGGGACGCTCATTTTGGAGCCAGGCCAGGGCGGCCCAGGCGTCAAGAACCTTTCTCATCCTCGGCAACCTCAAGATGATGTTCCATCTCGAGATCGCGGAGCGCATCCGCGCCGGCCAGAATCCCGCGAAGCTCCTCGGCCGACAAGACCCGCGCCTCGCCTAGGACCTTCTTTGTCTCGAGCCTCAGGTCACGCACATCGGCGAACCTCATTTTGGTCCCTCCATGTACCCCAAAAAACGTAACATTATTCTCACTGCCCTCGAATCTCAAGGCGAACATCATCACAAGCTCCTGACCGGTCAAGGTCTCGGCGGTGAGAAAACTGCACGTCCTGGGATCATGCAACTGGGGGGTAACAGTTTAGCCCTTTTGCAATAAATTTTGCCCGGATGTCGGGAAAGACCTTGACATCCGGGCTTTTTGTGGTAAATTTATAAGAGTATAAAGGCTCTTCTATGGGAGGCGGATGCCGTGAATCGACTCGAAATCCT
>JACPZO010000130.1 GCA_016195465.1 Nitrospirota bacterium | reverse complement strand
CGCGCCGAGACCCTGGCGAAGGTTCGCCGCCTTATCCACGAGGCGGACCCGGACATCATGGAGGAGTGCAAATGGATCAAGCCCAGCAACCCACTGGGGGTGCCCGTATGGTCCCACGCAGGGATCGTCTGCACCGGAGAGGCCTACAAACAGGTGGTCAAGCTGAGCTTCGCCCGGGGTGCCTCCTTGGCGGACCCTCGGGGGCTCTTCAACTCCAGCCTCGATGGGAACACGCGTCGCGCCATCGACATCCGGGAGGGGGAGGTGCTCGATGCTGAGGCGTTCAAGGCCTTGATCCAGGCCGCGGTCGCGGAGAATCTCAGGTCCAGCGCCCCGAAGTCAAAGGGCCGTGGCCGGACGTGAGCCGGGAGTCACTCTGGAAGAAGGCGTGAGGCGCTGCCCAACATGGCGTTCGAGAGGGACGCGCATTCGGCGTGCCCCCTAGCTCCACGTTGGGCGTCACATGACTGAGGTCGCTGCAATCGATCACATCGTATTTCGCGAAGTCACCGCCGACACATGGCCTGACTTCGAGAGGCTTTTTGAGTGTCGAGGCGGGCCAAAGGCATGTTGGTGTATGGTCTGGCGCGCAACACCAGAGGAAGCAAAACATACGGATGGTGCAAGCCGCAAAGCCGCCATTGCCAAACGTGTTGCCGCCGGAACGATTGTGGGGTTGCTTGGCTACGTCGACGAGGAACCCGTTGCGTGGTGCTCCGTGGCACCACGATCGACCTACCGTCGGCTCGTTGATGATGGCAGTCCTGACGAAGGCATTTGGTCGATCGCTTGCTTCTTCGTTGTTCGCAGGTTCCGCGGCCAAGGCATTACACAACGAATCATTGCCGCAGCCATCGACTTTGCCAAATCCAGAGGCGCCTTGATTGTGGAGGCTTATCCAGTCGATCCAGAGTCTCCGAGTTATCGGTTCATGGGCTTCGTTCCGACATTCGAGGCCGCTGGTTTTCGAGAAGTGGGGCGCGCCGGTACTCGGCGGCATGTCTTTCAATTGCGGGTTGCGTAAATGCAGAGCCTGACGCCCAACCCAGCGGTCAAGCGGGACGCGCCAAAAGCGGCGCCCCCGCCTCGTCCAGGAACGGGGGTAGACGTTTCGTTGGACTGGATGTTGGAGTGCGCGGGTGTTTCTCGAAGAACCCCCGCCTTGAAAGGCGGGGGTTCTTCGACATGCAAGTCTTTAGGCGGGTCCGGTGGCCCGCCCTACGAAATTCGTCCAATCATCCGGCCGTAGGGCGGCACACCGTGCCCGCCTCTCCTCCGACGGGGACTTCAAGAAACTCGGACTGAGCGTGCTTCCATGAGGTGTTTCAACTGGTCAGCAACCGACCGGATGGGCTGATAGGCAACGCAAGAAACAACGAAGCGAAAGTCTTCCGGCCGGATGGGGTGCTTTGTTGGGCACGTTCCTGGTTTACCCGCTCCGAACATGGCTGACCCATGCGTCGGTTTTCATCACTTTGCTGAAGCGGCTCTGCGTCACCAGTATGGCCCGATGGAGTTCTTCGTCGGTCACGGTGCCGACTTCATTTTTTAACGACAATGTTCCCGTGGCGTCGGAGAGAAACTCGACGGTATACCCGAGGTGGAAGGCCCGTCGCGCGGTGGTGTCGCAACACATTTGCGTCATGTACCCGCACACGGTAAGCGTGTTGACGCCGTTGCCTTTGAGCCATTCTTCCAGGGTTGTTTCGGTAAAACTGTCCGGCCAGTTTTTATCAATCAGCGCGTCCCGGCGCCGCTTCTCAACGTCGGGATGAAGCTCCCATTCTGGGCTGCCTTTCCGAAAGACGGGCGAGGTTCCCGACTTGGCCGCGTGCCGGATCACCACCACGGGGATTTGATTCGTCGTTGCGGCGTCCATCGCCTTCAGAATATTGTCCAGGCTTCCGGGAGGATGTGACACCGGCAGCTTTCCGGAGAAATACTCGTTCTGGACATCGATCACCAACAATGCGCGCATTATTTTCCCGGCCCTTTCGTCGTTGGATAAGATTCCTTCAGCAAATCCATTATCAAGAAGTGCGCCTGCTTTCCGTTGATGCGCTTGTAGCATTCTCCCCGCTCTGCAAACCCGAGACGCGCGTACAAGCGGATGGCCCTTGGGTTGTCCTTTCTCACGATGAGATGGACCCGGGTTAGGCCAATTTCAGCGAATCCCTTTGCAAGGGTCTTGTTCGTGATGACGCCGCCCAACCCTTGCCCGGTTCTGTCGGCCCGCAGAGCGATGCGAAACTCGGCCTCGGCATCGCCTGTTTCGGACAGAATCGTAAACGCTACCAAGTCGCCGGATTGCTCCACGGCAAAGCACCACGTATTCGGCTTGTTCCAGTATTCGATCAACCAGCCATTGCTTCTCAAGGCGTAATCCAAATCTTCAAACTCCGGCGGGTAAGGAGGCCAGTTCTTTATAGCGGCCATGTCATCCGGGACGAGATTGCGGAGTTGAATCATCGGTATTACCATGAATTGATATGTCCTGTTGGTCTGCTTGCCTCTTCTATCGGTACCGCATTGTGCCGAAAAAGGGCGATCCGGACGCGATGAGGGGGCTTGGGCGGAAATGTGCGTAGGCTGGGGAAGGGAAGGACGCGGTGGGAAGAGGAGGGGCTGGCCGCATCGAATTCAGGCCTCCTTGAAGGTCGGGAATCCCTGTCACTTCGTGAGGTGGTACCCGTTTGTACCGTTCGTGCAATACTACCGAGAATCCACGCTCCGGTCAATGCCTGTTGCCGGCGGGCTCCTCTTGACCCCGGCCCAAGGGGCGGGGATTGCGGCGCACTGCGCGGTTCAAATGCAGGCGATCGCTTCGTCCCGCGGCGATTCCCTTGGGCAAGGGGCGGCCTGTTCTGATACCCTGCCACTCGGTTTGAACGCGGAGACCGCGAGACAGTGGAAAGCATCCGCCTCTCAAAACTGATGGCCTCAAGGGGGATCTGCTCCCGGCGGGAGGCGGATGCCTTCATCGAGGCGGGCTGTGTCCGCGTCGACGGCGAGGTGGTCGACACCCTCGGAACGAAGGTCCGCCCCGATCAGGTCATCACGCTGAACGAGGAAGCGCGCGTCCGTCAGACCGAGTCCGTCACCATCCTGCTCAACAAGCCGATCGGGACCGTCTCCGCACAGCCGGAGAAAGGGTATCCGCCCGCCGTTTCGCTGATCGTCGAAGCGGCGCGCTTCAAGGGAGACCGCTCTCCGCGGAAGTTCGATCGATCCCACTTGAGGGGACTCGCTCCGGCCGGGAGGCTTGACATCGATTCGACCGGCCTCCTGGTCCTCACCCAGGACGGCCGGATCGCCCGGCAGTTGATCGGAGAAAACTCGGAAGTGGAGAAGGAGTACCTTGTCCGCGTCCAGGGTGACGTGACCGAAGAGGGACTGCGCCTCCTCCGGCACGGCCTTTCGCTGGACGGCAAGGCGCTGAAGCCGGCGGACGTCACGCGGCTGAACGACGACCAGCTCAAGTTCGTCCTAAAGGAGGGAAAGAAGCGGCAGATTCGCCGTATGTGCGAGCAGGTCAAACTGAAGGTCGTCGGTCTGAAGCGGGTGCGGATCGGCCGTGTCCCCCTGGGGGGCCTCCCGGTCGGGCAGTGGCGTTACCTGGGCGAGGACGAGCGATTCGGCTGAACCCGCGCGGTCTCACGCCTTGCCGGCGCCTTTTTCCAGCATTTCCTCCGCGTGCCTGCGCGTAACGGGCGTGACGCTCTTTCCGCCCAGCATCCGGGCGATCTCCTCGACCCTCTCGGTTTGCGAAAGCGCGCGGACGCTCGTGACTGTCCGGTCCTTTTGGATCTCCTTTTCCACGCGGAGCTGCGTGTCCGCGAGGCTCGCGACCTGCGGGAGGTGGGTGACGCAGAAGACCTGCGCGCCGCGGGAGAGGCGCTTGAGCCGCTCGCCGACGGCCGAGGCGACGGCCCCTCCGACGCCGGCGTCCACCTCGTCGAAGATGAGGACGGGGACCGGCGAGGCGGCGATGGACAGGCTCTTGAGGGCGAGCATCACGCGCGAGATCTCCCCGCCGGATGCGATCCGGGCCAGGGGACGCGGTTCCTCGCCCGGGTTGGCCGAAAAGAGAAACTCGGCCGTCTCGCCTCCCGCGCCGTTCCACGGCGGATCTCCCTCGACGGGAGAGAACCGGACGGTCAGGCGCGCATGCGGCATCCCGAGAGCCTGGAGCTCTCCCGCGATCTGCTTCTCCAACGAGGCGGCCGCCTTTTTTCGCTTGGACGTCAGCGCGGCGGCTTCGCGGCCCAGGTCCGCCGAGGTCTGGTCGATTTGCCGGGCGAGGGCCTCCCGGCGTTCCCCGGCCGTCTCCGTCTCCGCAAGGGCGTTTCGGATCGTCTCGGCGCGGGCCAGGATGTCCGCGATCGTCCCTCCCCATTTTTTCTTGAGCCGCTCGATCTGAAAGAGACGCTCCTGGACCTCCCGCTGGCGCTCGGGGTCGAACGGGGTCTCTTCACGGTAGGCCCGGAGGTTCGATCCCGCCTCGCCAACCAGAAGGCGCGCCTGCTCCAGCATCTCCGCAGTCTCGGACAGCCTGGGATCGATCGCGGAGAGGTCCTTGAGAAGGGTGCGGGCGCGGGAGAGGAGGGCCGCGGCGTCCGGCTCGCCTTCCGCGAGCAGGGTGTGGGCCTCGGACGCCCCCGCCGAGAGCTTCTCGGCGTGGGTCAGGACCTGGGCCTCCCGGCGGAGCTTGTCGTCTTCGCCGTCGATCAGCTTGAGATCCTCGATTTCTCTCAATTGGAACCGGTACAGATCCTCTTTTTCCGCCCGGTCCCGCTCGCGGATCAGGGTCTCCTCCAGCCGGCGGCGAAGGTCGCGATACTCGGCGAAGCGGGCCTGAAAGGCCTCGCGGTCTTCGGCCGTGCCTCCGAAAGCGTCCAGGAAAAGAAGGTGATGGGGCGCGTGCAGGAGAGACTGATGGGCGTGCTGGCCGTGAATGTCGACAAGAAGCTCGCCGATCTCCTCCAGGAGAGAGAGGGGGACGGGGCTCCCGTTCAGGTAGGCCCGGTTCCGCCCGGCGCGGGAGAGGACGCGCTTGAGGATGAGCGGCTCGTCCGCGGGGAGGGCGCCGTCGAGACGCGCGGCGGCCCGCTTCCGGACCGGCTCCGGCGGCTCGAAGACCGCTTCGACGGCCGCCTCGTCGGCCCCGGTCCGGATCCATTCGCCCACGGCCCGCTCGCCGAGCAGAAGGGCGAGCGCGTCGACGAGGATCGATTTCCCCGCCCCCGTCTCCCCCGTGATCGCCGTGAAACCCCCGGCGAAGCCCTGCTCGAGGGCGTCGATCAGCGCAAATTGTCGGATGTGGAGTTCGCGGAGCATACCCACCTGGCCGGACGCCCGCCGGAGCCTGCGCGGTCACCCATCGTTTAGCACAAACCGCGCATCGTAAACAAGCGGGGCCGGGGTGGATGGACGGCGCCTCGCGCCCGCGGCGGGGGTCAGACGGCCAGGAGCTTGTCGATCTTGGACTTGAGGTTTCCCTTGGGGACGGCGCCCACGACGGTGTCCACCACCTGCCCGCCCTTGAAGAACATGAGCGTGGGGATCCCCATGATCTTGTACCGGCCCGCAATGGCGGGATTCTCGTCGGTGTTGAGCTTAACGACCTTCACCCGGCCCGTGTATTCGCTCGCCATGTCATCGACGATCGGCGCGATCATCTGGCACGGACCGCACCAGACGGCCCAGAAGTCGACGAGGACGAGCCCGTCGTGTTTGAGCACTTCCAGTTCCCAAGACTGCTCGTCAACCTTCACGGCATTTCCCATTGAATCCCCCAGTTGTCGCGCTCCCCGCCGTCGGACGGAGACCGGTCAATCTTAACAAGATCGTCGGCTTCCGTCCACCCTTGACGGGACGTTCGCCGGCCGGACCGGTTGCAATAGAAAGGGGATCTCGGATCTCCCCGAGATCCCCTTCGCTCGGTCTTTCCCAAAGCGGCGGGGCCTTAGTACATCCCGCCCATTCCGCCGCCTCCCGGCATCGCCGGTTCCGGCTTCTCTTCGGGAAGCTCGGTGACCATCACACTCGTCATGAGCATGAGGGCGGCGACCGACGCGGCGTTCTGGAGCGCGAAACGGGTGACCTTCGTCGGGTCGATGATGCCCGTCTGCATCATGTCCACGTACTTGTCCGTGGCCGCATCGAAACCGATGTTCTTCGGTTCGGACTTGACCTTCTCCACGATCACCGATCCCTCGAGGCCCGCGTTAGCCACGATCTGGCGGATCGGCTCCTCGAGCGCCCGCTTGACGATGGTGACGCCGACCTGCTGGTCGTGGTCGAGCTTCAGCTTGTCGAGAGCGGGGATACAGCGGATCAGCGCGACGCCGCCGCCGGGAACGATTCCCTCTTCAACGGCCGCGCGGGTGGCGTGCAAAGCGTCCTCGACCCGCGCCTTCTTCTCCTTCATCTCCGTCTCCGTCGCGGCGCCGACGTTGATCACGGCCACCCCGCCGACAATCTTCGCCAGCCGCTCCTGGAGCTTCTCGCGGTCGTAGTCGGAGGTCGTCTCCTCGACCTGGGCCTTAATCTGCTTGACGCGGCCCTGGATCTTGGCCGAGTCGCCCGCTCCCTCGACGATCGTGGTGTTCTCCTTGTCGATCGTGATGCGCTTGGCCCGCCCGAGGTCGCCGATCTTCACGTTCTCGAGCTTGACGCCGATGTCCTCGGAGATCATCTGTCCGCCCGTCAGGACCGCGATGTCCTCCAGCATGGCCTTCCGGCGGTCGCCGAAGCCCGGGGCCTTGACGCCCGCGCAGAAGAGCGTTCCGCGGAGCTTGTTGACGACCAGGGTCGCCAGCGCCTCTCCCTCGACGTCCTCGGCGATGATGAGGAGGGGCTTGCCCATCTTGGCGATCTGCTCGAGGATCGGCAGGAGGTCCTTCATGTTGCTGATCTTCTTCTCGCTGATCAGGATGTAGGGGTTTTCGAGGTTCACCTCCATCCGCTCGGCGTCGGTCACGAAGTAGGGAGAGATGTACCCCCTGTCGAACTGCATTCCCTCGACGACGTCGAGCGAGGTCGACATCGACTTGGCCTCCTCGACCGTGATGACGCCGTCCTTGCCGACCTTCTCCATCGCCTCGGCGATCAGGTCGCCGATCGTGGAGTCGTTGTTGGCCGAGATCGTGCCGATCTGGGCGATCTCTTTCTTGTCCGCGGTCGGCTTGCTGATGGTCTTGAGCTCTCCGACGACGATCTCCACGGCCTTCTCGATGCCGCGCTTGACGTCCATCGGGTTGGCGCCGGCCGCGACGACCTTGGCGCCCTCGCGGAGGATCGACTGGGCCAGGACCGTCGCCGTCGTCGTACCGTCCCCGGCGACGTCGCTCGTCTTGCTGGCGACCTCGCGGACGAGCTGGGCGCCCATGTTCTCGTAAGGGTCCTTCAGCTCGATCTCCTTGGCCACCGTCACGCCGTCCTTCGTGATCGTGGGGGCGCCGAACTTCTTGTCGATGACGACGTTCCGTCCCTTGGGACCGAGGGTCGCCTTGACCGCGTCGGCGAGCTGGTTCACGCCCCGGAGCATCGCCCCGCGCGCCTCGTCGTTGAATATCATCTGCTTAGCCATTCAGAACCTCCTTTGTGGTCATTTCGTCACCGGGAACCGGACAGGACCACCCCCCCGAAGGGGATGCCCCGCAATTCCGTTATCCCGCGAAAATGCCGAGAATGTCTTCCTCTTTCAAGATCAAGTAGTCGATGCCGTCGACGACGATCTTGGATCCCGAATACTTGTCGAAAAGGATCGTCTCGCCGACCTTGACTTCCTTGACCTCGCTTCCGACGGCTTCGACGGTGCCGCGCTGAGGCTTCTCCTTGGCGGTATCCGGAATGTAGAGCCCTCCCGCGCTCTTCTCGTCCTCTTCGTTGTATCGGACGAAAACGCGCTCCTTGAGAGGCTTGAAGCTCACCTTCGATTTCGTTTCGGTCTTCGTTGTCATTCGTTCCTCCTTGTTTCCTGAGGGCCGCGCGGGCCCGTTACAGTATCTGTCTCCACCGGATCACCCCGTTGACGGGAGGGTCAAACCGGAATTGCCCATGATGATCGGAAGCCTGTCGAGGCCGGCGGAGTCATTCCGGGGAAAAGATCCGGGCCACAATGCGGCCCGGTGCGGAGGAGATAATAATCACCTGGCCGCTCCAAAGCAAGGGGGGATGAAAAAAAAGATCCCCCCTTTCAGGCTTGTCGGGGCAACATAGCGATCTTTCGGCGGTTTCCGGCCGCTCATTCCCCGCCCTGGCCCCGCTCATTCCCCGCCCTGGCCCCGCCCGGGTCCTTAAGCCTCCGTGCTTTCTTCCCTAGGGCGCAGCCGCCGGGGGGGTAGCCTGACTTGTCGGGGGAAGGTTTCGGAAAACTCGCCACGACTTCAGGAGATCGACCGCCCGCTTGAGCTGGGGGTCGTCACGGGGCGAGTCCCCGGGCCGCCGGGGCTCCGTCTTCTTGGCGGGCTGGTCTTTCTTGAGGTCCTTGATCGCCGGCTCCTTGTCCGGGGCCTGATCGTTCGGGAGGTGCCGCTCCAGATCCTTCTCCCGCGGACGGTCGACGGCGGCCGCAATTTCGGGCTCTCGTCCTTCCGCGTCCACGAGGATGTCGGGGGCGATCCCGGTGTTCTGAATCGACCGGCCCTTGGGCGTGTAGTACTTGGCCGTCGTGAGCCGGATTCCGGATCCGTCGGACAGAGGCAGGACGGTCTGGACGGACCCTTTCCCGAACGTCTGGGTCCCCATGACGACGGCCCGGCCCCAGTCCTGGAGGGCGCCCGCGACGATCTCCGAGGCCGACGCGCTCCCCTCGTTGACCAGGACGACGATCGGGATTCCCTGGAACGTTTCCTCCTCGCGCGTGAAGAACTCGTCCTTGTCCCCTCGCCGCCCCTTGATGTAGACGACGAGCTTTTTCGGCGGCAGGAAGAAGTCGGCCGCTTCGACGGCCTGGTTCAAGAGGCCGCCCGGGTTGTTCCGGAGATCGAGGACCAGGGCGGTGACCTTCGCTTCCTTCATCTTGTCGATCGCCTTTGCGAGGTCTTCGCTCGTCCTCTCCTGGAACTGGGTGATCCGGATGTATCCGACGCCGTCGCCCAAGTCCTTGTGCCGGACGCTCTGGATCTTGATGATGTCGCGGGTGATCGTGAAATCCTTCGGGGCGGCGAACTCGTCGCGGAGGATCGTGAGCGTGACCTGGGTCCCTTTCGGGCCCCGCATCTTTTCCACCGCTTCCGTCAGGGTCATGTCCTTCGTCGATTTTCCGTCGACCTTGACGATCTTGTCGCCGGCGCGGATTCCCGACTTGTCGGCGGGCGTCCCCTCGAGGGGGGCGATGACCGTGAGCATCGCGTCCTTGATCCCGATCTGGATCCCGATTCCGCCGAACTCCCCCTTCGTCTCGACCTGCATCTCCTTGTACTGCTCCGGCTTCATGAAAGCCGAGTGGGGATCGAGCGTGTTCAGCATCCCGCGGATGGCGCCGTAGACGATCTCCTTCGTCTTGACATCCTCCACGTAATTCTTCTGAACGAGCGAGAGGACCTCGGTGAACACCTTGAGGGTCTCGTATCCTTCCATGTCGGCGACGGCCATGACCTTGGGGACGAGACCCCGGCCGACCAGAAGGCCGGCGGCCATGGTGACGCCCAGAAAGGCCATGATGATCGTTGTTCTCTTCGCGACGTTGTGCAAGAAAACCTCCAGATTACGCGTCAGGGGAGTGCCGTGCCCGCAGGTTCGGTGGAATTCGTCAATATGATACCCAAGAAACCCTCCGCCGCTCAACGCGTTTTTTTCAGCCATTGAAGCGGATCGAGGGGTTCGGTCCGGTCCCGGATTTCGAAATAGAAGAGGCTCCCCCTGGGCGAGCCTCCTCGCCCGCCCGTCCGATCGGATGCCCGCGGGAGACCGTCTGCCCCACGGGGGCCATGATCTCGGCCAGCCGGGCGTAGAGCGAGTAGTAGTGGTCGCCGTGGCTCAGAACGATCAGGTTGCCGAACCCCTTGAACCAGTCGGCGAAGATCACGGTGCCTTCATGGACCGACTTGATCTCCGACCCCGCCGGCGACTCGATCTCGATGCCGTTCCGCGTGAACGTGGCGCCGAGCTCCGGGTCCTTATAAGGCCCGAACGGGCCCACGATCTTTCCCCGGGCGGGCCAGGGCAGGCGCCCTTTCTCGCGGGCGAAGCCGCTGCCGCGATGGGGTTGCATCTCGCGCTTCTTGGGGAGCTCCGTCATAAGGTTCTTCAGCCTTTGGGCGGCCTCGCGAAGGCCCAGGATGACTTCCTCGCCGGTTTTCTTTTCTTGCCGGATCTGGGCCAGGAGCGCGTTCTTCCGGGTCCGCTCCCCGGCGACCGCCTCCTTGGCCTTTTCGACGTCGGCCTCCAGGGCCTGGAGGTCCCGCCGCTTGGCCTCGATCTCCTCGGATTTCACGACGAGACGCGAGAGCATCGTCTGGTAGGTCAGAATCGACTGGCGGTCCTGGTCGGCGATCCGGGCCAGGTAATTCAGGCGGCGCATGCCGGCCTGGACGTGAGGCGCCGAAAAGAAGGCCTGCGCCGCGCCCTGGCGATTGCTCTTGTAGATCGATCGCAGGCGCGCGGAGAGAAGCTTCTTCTGCTCCGAGAGCTTCCTCTCGAACCCGGACTGCTCCTGCTTGAGCCGGTTGTATTCCCTTCGCGCCTCCTCCATCCGCCGCCTGATGGAGAAGAGCTCCTTCTCCTTCTCGTTCAGGTCCCGGTCGATCTCGTCCATCTGGGCCATGACCGAGCGTTCCTGGCGGGCGGCTTCGCGGACCTTCTGGGTCTCTTCGCGGATCTGCTTCTGGATCTCGCCCAGCTTCTTCTTGGGAGGGGGCTCCGCGACGGCGGAGGCCGCCGACAGCGGGAAGAGGACCAGGAAAAGGACGGCGGCGAGCCGCAACGCGGTCATTTCTCGAGAAGGCGACCGGTCGAGATGCGGCTTCCGATCCATCCCAGGGCGATTCCGAAAAGCTCGAGCCCGGCGGCCGCGGAGAGGGGGAGACGATCGATCCGGACGCTTCCCACCAGGAGGTGCGAGGTCCGGGCCAGCTCGAAATTGACCCACCCGACGAGGGCCGCGAGGACGGCCAAGGCCGCCGCCGCGCCGAGTCCGCCCTGGATCATCCCTTCGAGAACGAAAGGCGTGCGGATGAACGAAGGGGTCGCGCCGAGGATGCTCAGCACCTCGACCTCGTCGCGCCGGGCGTAGATCGTGAGCTTGATCGTGTTCGCCACGAGAAAGACGACGCCCGCGGCGATCAGGCCGCCGCCCGCGAGGCTGACGATGCGGAGTACGCCCATGATGAGGGAGAGGTTGGAGATCCATTCCTGGCCGTACTGGATCTCGGCGGCGCCGGGGAGACCCTTGAGCCGGCGCGCGAGGGCCTCCACCTCGATGAGCGTCCGGGCCTCTGGCTTGAGCTTGATGTCGATGGAGGCCGGGAGGGGGTTCTCGCCCAGCCCCTCCAGGAGGGATTTCTGATCGCCGAGTTCCTTCTTGAACGTTTTGAGGGCCTCCTCGGGGGTCGTGTGGACGGCTTCGGCCACCTCGGGCTGCCGGCGGACGGCGGCGAGAAGGGCGGCCGCTTCCTTCGATCCGGTCCCGTCGGCGAGATAGACGGTCACCTGGAACCCCTGGCTCCACCGATCGAGGAGGCGCGAGAAGTTGTGGGCGGTCAGGATGAAAAGGCCCAGGATGGAGAGGGCGATCGCCGTGGCCAGGAAGGCGAGGACCGACGAGGCGCCCCCCGCGCGGATTCCGCGGAGCGCTTCCGCCGCCGCGTATGCGAACCGGCCGATCATTCCGGCTCTCCTCCCTGGACGACGTGTCCGGTTTCCAGGGCGATCACCCGACGGTGGGCGGAAGAGACGATTTCGCGGTTGTGCGTGGCGATCAGGACGGTCGTACCCCGGGCGTTCGCGTCCTTGAAGAGGTCGATGATCGACCAGGATGTCTTCGGGTCGAGGTTCCCCGTCGGTTCGTCGGCGAGGAGGATCGTGGGTTCGTGGACGAGGGCCCGGGCGATGGCGATCCTCTGCTGTTCGCCTCCGGAGAGATGGGTCGGGAGGTTGTCGCGCTTGTTCAGGAGTCCCACGCCGGCCAAGACGCCGTCGACCCGCCGTGCGATTTCCCGCGCCGGGACGCCGGAGACGCGCAGGGCGAGGCCCACGTTGTCGAAGACCGACCGCCGGGGAATCAGCTTGTAGTCCTGGAAGACGACGCCGATGTTCCGCCGGAGGAAGGGAAAGCTTTTCCGCTTGAGACGGGCGATGTCCCAGCCCGCGACGAGGATTTGCCCCTCGTCCGCCCGCTCGGCCCCGAAGACGAGCTTGAGGAGCGTGCTCTTCCCGGCGCCCGTCGGCCCGGTGAGGAAGACCATCTCCCCCTTGTCCACGCGCAGGGAGATGTCTTGCAGGGCCGGGTAGCGGTTGTCGTACCGTTTCGTGACGTGGTAGAAGCGGATCATAGGACCGCGCCGGGACGGCGGGGCCGCGTCATGAGGCGTCGGACGGCTTGGAAGTGTCTTCCCCTTCTTCCTTGAGCAGGTAGCCCAGAACGACCTCGTCCAGGCTCTTGTCGGAGATCACGTCCTCGCCGAAGCCCCCCTTCGCGCCCTCTCCGGAGGGCTGGCCCAGGCGCCCGGCCTTGATGTCCGAAATGACCGACCTGTGCTGTTCCTCCATGAGCTCCCGGACGACGTCCGAGAGGCAGTCCGCCGCCAGGATGTCGGCGTAGCTCGTCTTCTTGGAGGCGACGATCGCCCCTCCCTGGTAGACCAGCGTGACGATCGTGGGGTTCTTGAGCCCGTTATCTTCCGTCTGGACGTGGAAGACCTTTCCCCCGACCGAGCAATCCGTGTTGAAACCCGAAAGCATCGGGCCCCTCCTATGAGCCCCGTTATCCTATCAAAAATCATAGAGAAAAGAAGGGTTGTTTTGCAAGAGCGGCGTTCGCGCCGGGTGTTGAGGCCGTCCGGGCCGGGATGGTCGAAAGGCCCGAGGGCTGGCGATGGTCCAGCTATCGGGCCACGGCTGGGAACGGACCGCCCCGCCCCTGCCTCGCCACGGACTGGATTCTCGGGCAATTCAGCCGGAGGAGAGCCGAGGCGGAGAAAGAACCGCCAATTCGTGAGCGGCGGACTGTGCGGTTCAACGGACGACCTTGACCATCTGCTCGTGCGGAACGCGCGACCGGGGCAGGGGGTGCTCGGCGGGCCAGCCGACGGGGACGAGCGCGACGGGGCGAAGATCGTCCGGGATGTCGAGAAGAGCGCGCACGGGCTCCTCGTCGAACGAGCCGACCCAGACTCCGCCGAGTCCCCTCGCGTGGGCGGCCAGGAGAAGGTTCTGGACGCTCG
>JACPZO010000128.1 GCA_016195465.1 Nitrospirota bacterium | reverse complement strand
ATACGGGATCTATCACACGGTCGTGGGGCTCGCCATCCTGCCCGCGTCGCTGGTCGCGGGGCTCTTGTGGGACCACGTGGGGCCGGCCGCGCCGTTCTGGTACGGGGCGGCCTTTTCCGCCGCGGCGGGTCTCCTGTTCCTGGTTCTCATTCTGAAGAAATAAGCCTTAGGCATCGCGCATGCGTCGTGCAATCCTGGCCGCATCCTTCGTATGTTCCCTTTCCGCTCAGGCGTGGGCCGGTCTTCCGGTGTCGACGGAGAAAACCGTCGGTTGGCAGAGCGTTGACCAGGACGGGAACGCCCGCCTCCACCTCCATTTCTTCTGGGCGAAGAGCTGTCCCCACTGCAAGAAGGCCGTTCCTTTCCTCGATTCGCTTGCCTCCCGCCATCCGTGGTTGGCGGTCCATTCCTACGAGTTGAGCGAGAGTCCGGTCAACCGGGATCTGTTCGAGAAAACGCTGACGCGCCTGGGCCAGCCGCCAACGCCCGTTCCGGCGTTCGTCTTCTGCGGGAGAACCGTCGTCGGATACCATGACGAGGCGACGTCGGGGGCGTCTCTTGAGGAGCAGGTCCTTGACTGCTACGCCATGATCCGGGCGGGCCGCCCGATCGTGTCCGGCGAGGCCGCGGTTCAACTCCCGTTACTCGGGAAGGTGGACCCTGGAGCGTTGTCTCTCCCGGTGTTCACGGTCGTCATCGCCGGCCTGGACGCCTTCAATCCCTGCGCCTTCTTTGTCCTTCTTTCGCTCTTGAGCCTGCTTGTCCATGCCAGAAGCAGGCTTCGCATGGCGGTGATCGGCGGGATATTCGTTTTCTTCTCGGGGGCGGTTTACTTCCTCTTCATGGCGGCGTGGCTCAACCTGTTCTTGCTGATGGGAAGGACAACCTGGGTCACCGTCACCGCCGGCGTCGTCGCGGTCCTCGTCGCCGGCATCAACATCAAGGACTACTTCTGGTTCAAGCGGGGCGTATCTCTTTCCATCCCCGAAGGCGCAAAGCCCGGTCTATTCGCCAGGATGCGAGGGCTCGTAAACGCCGCGAGCGTTCCTTCTATGATCGTGGGAACGATTGTCCTGGCGGCCGCGGCGAACTCGTACGAACTCCTCTGCACGGCCGGGTTCCCCATGGTGTTCACGCGCGTCCTCACGCTCCATAACCTCTCCGCGTCGGCGTACTACGCCTACCTGGCCCCGTACAACGTTGTCTACGTCATCCCTCTCGGCGTGATCGTTCTCCTCTTCACCGCGGCGCTCGGCTCCCGAAAGCTCAAGGAAAATGAGGGACGGCGGCTCAAGCTCCTCTCGGGGCTCATGATGCTGGGACTTGGAGCGGTTCTTCTCGCGGCGCCGACCCTCATGGACAGCGTTCTGACGGCGCTGGCAATCCTGGCCGGAGCGGTCGCTTTGACGGCCTGCGCGTCGCGGCTGGAGGGGCGCGACGCGCGCGGTTCGCGGTCTTGACTGGAAAGGCGGGCCGTGTCAGTCTGGGAGGGACGGAAAGGAGGAATTCGGCCATGGAACGATGCTTCTCGCGGTTTCCGGTCATGGGAATCGTCCTGCTTGTTTTCATGGCGGCGGGGGAGCCTGCGACAGCCGAGTACTATCAGTGGACGGACGACAAAGGGAACGTCCACATCTCGAATTCCCCACCCCCTGCGGGGGCCCGAGGCAAATCCAAGACGCACGACCTGACCGATTCGCCCGCGTCTCAGAAGCCGGCGCAGGGATCGGTCGGTGTCCGGCCCGATCCCTCCGCTCCCGCCGGCCGGCCGAAGCCGGCGGCCCGGGACGAGCCCAAGCCCGAGCCGCTCTTGCTTCCTTACTCACGGGTCGCCGTCACGATGTACAGTACGACGTGGTGCGGCGTCTGCACGCGGGCCCGCAGGTACTTCAACGAGACAGGCGTTTCGCTCACCGAGATCGACGTGGAAAAAGACCCCGCGCCTTTCCGCGAGATCCAGCAGAAAGTGGGCCGAAAGACGGGAGTGCCCGTGATTGACGTGGAGGGGAAGGTCTTTATCGGGTTCTCGAAGTCCGCTGTGTCCGCAGAGATTGAAAAGAAGCGCGTCCCGAAGTTCTAGTCTGAGTTCTCAGAAAAAGGCGTTCGTTCCAGCGGAATCCCTTGCGAGACGGTCAATCTGGCCTTCGTGACAATTCCCGTCCGGTTTTCATCCTTGGGCTGTAGCGGCATCCATACACCTGTGGTATCTCCGCCTTCGTTCAATTCTACTTGAAATTGCAGGTCTTTCCCAAACGGGGCGATCGTTTCGCCTGTGGCATCCCCCTTGCTCCCTGCCCTGAACAGCGATCATCTCTGCTCAGAGCACACCCCGCGAAAGCGGGGGCCGCAGAGCCGCGACGCTAAGTCCGCCCATCGGGTGGATACGCGAGTCGGGCCGCCAGAGATTCCTTCTCTGGCGGCTTTTGTTTTATCCGCCGTGGGGGGCCAACAACTCGGTCAATGGGAGGGGAAGATGAGAACCGACAACGCTCTTCGGACGTTCCTCCGCAATGGCGCGGCGCTTGTCATGCTTATCCTGCTCACGCTCGGCTGTTCGGGGAAGGGCGGGAGCAACCCGGCCGGTCCCTCGGGCGACGACGGGTCTTCGGCGGGAAAAGTGGCCGTTTCGGGCCAGGTGGCCGACACCAACAACGCGGTGGTGGAGGGCGCGACGGTCGAGGTCCACAGCAACCCGGTCTCCACGACCACGGGGAGCGACGGGAAGTGGTCGGTCCAGGTCGAGCCGGGCGACCACACGATCTACGTGTTCCTGAACGGCGTGGAGGTCTTCAAGGCCACGTTCACGCTCTCCTCCGACGGGAAAATCTCCAACGTCAAGACCGTTTCCGCGGGGAACGCCAGCTCGTCGGGCTCGTCGCTGGACGTGAAGCCTGACGCCAAAGCCTGCGAAGAGGCGAAGAAGAAGACTTCGGTGAACGACAAGGAGCCCCCCACGGCGCCGACGGGGCTTTCGGCGACCCCGTATCTCTCGCCGTTCAAGGTTGTGCTGACGTGGAATGCGTCGTCCGACAACGTCGGCGTAGCCGGATACAACGTTTACCGGAACGGTTCTCTCATCGGCACGGCGTCGAAGAGCTTCGCCGGGAAGCCGGGCGGTTCGTCGAAGTCGTACTACGACTATTCGATCAGCGCGAATACGACGTACACGTACGAAGTTGCCGCTTTCGACTCGGCGGGCAACGTCTCCGCCAAGAGCAACGCGGCGACGGCTACGACGGGTCAGCAGGACACCCAGGCGCCGACCGCCCCTTCGAACCTGTCGGCAGAGGTCGTGACGTCCCCGAGCAAGAAGGTCAACCTGAATTGGACCGGCTCCACGGACAACGTGGGCGTGGCCGGGTACAAGATCTACCGGAACGGCTCCCTGATCGGGACGTCGTCCTCGACATCGTACACAGACTCGAGCGTGTCGGCGGGAGCGACCTACTCTTACGAGGTCGCGGCCTACGACGACTGCTACAATATCTCGGGGCACTCGAACAGCGTGAGCGCGACGATCCCCTCTTCTTAGTGGACCTCCCTTCCTGCTCCTCGAGGCCGCGTCCCGGAAACGCCGGGATGCGGCCATTTTTTTTGGTCAAGAAGGGGATTGGGAAAACTACCATTGCATTGTTCCCCCGCGGGTCGATATGCTTCGACCGACCATACTCCGGAGGACAGGAAAAAGAATGAGCCGTCACGTTGCGATCCTGTTGCCGCTTCTATTGTCGGTCTTGATCTTCGGCGCGGTGCTCTGGTTCATGACCGGGGGCGGACGCGAGGTCCGTTTCTTGGGCGCGTGGCCGGCGGCCGACGCGACGCGTCATTTCTCGGCGGAGGAAATCGCCCAGGGAAAGGCTTACGTCGTCGAGAGGCGCGTCTCAGCCGTCGCGGGTCTGCTCCTCGGGCCGGCGGTGCTGGCCGTCTTCCTGGTCTTCGGCGGAGCAGTCGCGCTGAGGGACGCCTGCTCCGCGGTCTCGGGCGGACGCCCTTGGCTCACCGTGAGCCTGTACGCCGGTTGTCTGGGCTTGCTGTTGGCCATTCTGTATGCGCCGCTCGACTTCTACAGGGGGTATGTCCTTCAGCACCGGCTCGGTCTGAGCGTCCAGACGATCGGGGGGTACGTCCTCGACGCGACGAAGGGATTGATCGTGGCGGGGGTCATCGCGATCCCGCTGGCCGTCGTCCTGTACGCCGTCATTGCCCGGGTGGAGTCCTGGTGGATACCGGCGGCCCTTGGATCGGGCGCCCTCATCTTGGTCCTCACCGTCCTCGGGCCGGTCGTGATCGCCCCGCTGTTCAACACGTTCACTCAGCTTCCGGAGTCTCCCTTGCGCGGGAAAATCGTCTCCATGGCGCGGGAGTCCGGGATGACGGTTGAAGACGTCTACGTGATGGACGCGTCCCGCCGGACGCGCGGGGGAAACGCTTACGTGACGGGCTTGGGGCGGACGAAGAGGATCGTCCTGTACGATACGCTCCTGCAAGACATGACGTTCGAGGAGGCCGTGTCCGTCGTTGCGCACGAGCTCGGGCACTGGAACCGCAAGCACCTGTGGATCCAGATCTCGCTGGCGGCGGCTTCGTCGCTCGCCGGCTTCACGGTCGCGGGGATCCTTCTTCGCACGGCGTCCAACCGAGAATGGTTCGGGATCACGAGGCCGGACGATCCGGCGGGACTTCCCTTCCTCCTGCTGGTCGGGATGGTTTTGTCTCTCGCGGTCCTGCCGGCCGATCGGGCCCTCTCGAGGACGATGGAGCGGCAGGCCGACTGGTCATCCCTTTTGATCGCGGGGGACAGCGAGGGATTCATCGCTCTGGAGCGCCGCCTGGCCCTGATGAACAAGGGAGACATCACGCCGCCGGGATGGGTGCGAACGATCCTGGCGTCCCATCCGCCCGTTCTGGAGAGGATCGGAATGGCGGAGGAATGGAAGAACGGTGAATTGGTGAGTCGGTGAATGGGAAAGAACGCCACAGAGGCACAGAGGCACAGAGGCACAGAGGCACAGAGGCACAGAGGCACAAAGAGCGATCGGTGGCTGGATCTTGCTGAATCGGATAAGCACTTCTATTCAGGAGCGATCTGAGATCTTCTCGTAGACGATGATCCTGAACTGACCCCCGAGGAAGGCCGGCTCGTCGGACTGGAGGCGGAGAGGGAGGCCGGCGGCGACCTCGGACGGGTCGAGTGTGATGTCCGTGGCGACCGTCCGGCTGAAGACGTTTAGAATCCTGCGGGGAAGAGACGGGGGCGAGCCGGCGGGCCGGAACTTGTCGAATATGACGACCAGTCCTCCCGTCCGGCAGACGCGCGCCCCTTCCCTAAGGATAACGCGCGGCTCGGCGGCGACGGCGACGACGAGGGGGAGCAGGACCCGGTCAAACGAGGCGTCCCGGAAGCCGAGGTCATGGGCATCCATGAGGGCGGGGCCGCCGCGAAGGCGGGGGGACGATCTCAGGCGGCGGGCGGCGCGCGCCAGCATCGCGAGGCTCAAGTCGACGCCGACCATGATAGTCTCAGGAAAAAGGGGGACGTCCTGTCCGGTGCCGATACCGACGATCAGGAGCCGGTCGCCCGGGGAAAGGCGAAGGGCGTCGACGTACGCTTGGCGGACCCGGTCCGGAATGGCGGATGTGAAAAGATCGTAGAACGGCGCGTAGACGTCCCAAAGGCTGTCGCGGAGCGGTCGAGGGCGATTCAAGGGAAGGTCAATCGAACGCGGAGCGCCGCCCCGCGGAGCGGAAGGGTCAGGTCTTGCCTCTCGGGCCCGTGGGTTTCCCGAGCTTTTCGAATGCATCCTGGGCTTCCGTCAGGCTCAGGATCCCGCTATTGTATCCCTCCAGGATTGTCCGATAAGAGTCGGGAAAGCGGGCCGCCAGGTCGCCGTAGCGGCGGCCCCAGTCCGCTCCGGGCGAGTCGGGGCGGGCCGGGCTTGCCCCGGCCAGAACGGCAAGGATGAGAGCGATGGACGCGAACTGCCGCATGCCTGGATGTTATACGGTCGGTCATCGCCCGGTCAAGCGGCATGAGCCGCGGCGCAGGCACGGCGCCCCGTGAGGCGGGGACGAAGCGCGCGAATGCAAGACATATTGCCTCTCCAAGAATGGGACAACCTTCATTTGCAGAATCCCTCCTAACCTCCCTTTTCCAAAGGGAGGAATTACCCCTCTTTGGAAAAGAGGGGGAGGGGAGATTTTGTAAGAACGTGTCCATGCTATTTTGAGACCGTTAATACGGAGGGACTTTGACCGTTTCCGACCAGCCGCCTGAGAAGGGCGTCGTGCCATTCTCGATTCGCGGGGTCCTCGTTCTCGCGGGAGTCGCCGGCATATGCCTTTCGATGGCTTTGGGGATCGCGATCCTTCTTTCTCCGGGGGCGGTCCCGGGACTCTCGCGCCTGGCTCACGCTCACCTCGCGTTTGCCGGCGGCGTTGTCCCCATGATCGCCGGGGCGATGCTCTACTTTTTCCCCACCCTCCTTCGGGTGACGTTCCGGGAGGATTGGACGACCGCCCTCATCGCCGTCCTCTTGATCGGCGCTCCGATTGCCATGACTCTCGCGTTGCTCGTCGGATCGGTTCCCCTCATGGGGCTCGGCGGCGTGCTTATCCTCGCGGGACTCCTCGTCATGGGGTGGCGCGTGGCCGTCATGGCGTGGCGGAGCCTGGGTCCCCTCGATCTGAACAGCAGGTTCTACGTCACGGCGCTCCTTTTTCTCTCGGCCGCCGTTCTATTCGGCGTGACGATGGCCGCATCGCCGCTCACGGCCGTCGCGCTGGGCGTCAGCCACGGCGCCGTTCGTCTCGCGCACATCCACCTGGCGTCAGCCGGTTTCATCGGGATGACGGTCATCGGCACGATGCACAACCTCGTTCCAACGGTCATGGGCAGGCCGCTCGCGAGTCCCGTCCTTGCGCGCCGCACGTTCATGGCCTATTCGACGGGCATTCTCGTTCTCGCGGTGTCGTTTCTCGGCGATCTCCCCTGGGGGCGGCGAGCCGCCGCTCTTCTCATTCTTCTTTCGGCCGGGATGTTGTTCTTGAACATATCCCGGACGGCGGGCCGTTATCCCAGCGGGAACGCCCCGGCCGCGCATCTCCTCCTGGGGGCGGGGTACTTCTTCGTCTGGGTGTCGATCGAGGCGGTCAACGAGTTCCTTGGGATCCACGGAAAGGTCATCCCGCACGTTCTTATCGGGATCACGCACCTGGGCCTTCTCGGATGGCTCGTCCAGACGATCATCGGGGCGGCGAGCTTCATCCTCCCCGTCCTCCTTCTTACGGGAGGATCGGCGCACCCGGACCTGGGGGTGATGGCGGTGAAGATGCCGGCGATGAGGGAAATCCTGCAAAGGGGAGCTGGTGCGCGGGTCGTCGTCTTCAACGCTGGGGTACTGGTCCTGTTCGCCGGCTGGTTCTGGTCAAGGGACCCGAATCCGGTCTCGGTCCTGGGCGTCCTCCTGGTGGCGGGAGCGGCCGTACACTTTCTTGCGGCCGTTGTCCGGGTGGTTCGATTAGGAGGTTGAAAAAGCCCATCCATGGCTTTTTCAACGACGGGCGGGAAGTGAAGAGGTGATACCATGAAACGGAAGGTCGGAACCTTGATCGAAGAAGACGTCGTGCGCATGGCCAAGCGCCGGGCAGCCGACGAAGGGCGGTCCCTGAGCGACCTGATTCAGGACGCTTTGGAGAGCTATTTGTCCACGATCGGGCGCGGCGCCTGCGCCGCGCGCCGTCGCGGTGATGGGAGCAGACCGGGCGGGGATGGGAAAATCAACGTGGGCAACAATGCAGCGGTTTGGAACTCGCCTTCGGATCCCGGCGTGCCTCACGAGGGCCGGGATGGGGCGATCCGCGGGCGTTTCAGCACGACGACAAGCGTTGCCGGTACGGCGTGCCTGCCGCCGCATCTGCCTGGCTTTTGCAGGATGACAGATAGGCGTAAATGTGTCCTTGAAATAAGGACACTTAGCGTGTAGACTGGCCGCCATGCCCTTACACCCCGTGCTCCTCGAGAAACTCAATGCGGGACTCGTGCCCGCGATGCCAACGGCCTTCACCCGGCGCGATGCCAGGCTCCCGCAGGTCGCGGGCAAGGTGCACGCGGTGATCGGGATGCGTCGCGCAGGGAAGACGACGTTCCTGCGCCAGTTGCAGAGCGAAAGGCAGGCCGCACTTGCCCCGGAGCGCGCGGTTTATGTCAGCTTTGACGATGATCGGCTGGCGGACCTGCCGCTCGCCCAGCTGGACCTGTTGCTGGAGGAGTACTATCGAAACTTTCCTCCGTGGCGCGGGCGCGAAGTGGTCCACTGGTTCCTCGACGAGGTCCAGCTTGTCACGGGCTGGGAGCGCTTCGTCCGCCGGGTGCTCGATAACGAGCGGGTGGAGATGGTTGTGTCAGGCTCCTCGGCGCGCCTCTTGAGCCGCGAGGTCCACACCTCCCTGCGCGGCCGGGGGATGGAGACCGTGATCCGCCCCTTCAGCTTCCGGGAGTTCCTGCGCCACCGCGGCGAGGAACCCGAAAAACCCGTCAGGCGATGGACCGCCGCCGGGCGTTCCCTCATCGAAAAACGCTTCCGGGAATATCTCGTCGAGGGCGGGTTTCCCGAAGCGCAGGGGCTCCCCGCCGGGTTGCGCGTGGAACTGCTCCAGGGGTATGTGGACACCCTGTTGTTGCGCGACGTGGTGGAGCGCTACGGCGTTACACAGGCCGCGGCTCTGCGCTGGCTGGTGCGCCAATGCCTGCGCAACCCCGCGGGGTTGATGAGCGTGCATCGCCTTTACCAGGATCTCAAAGCTCAGGGACACGGGGTGGCCAAAGACGCGCTTCATGCGATGCTGGGGCACCTGGTGGATGCCTTCCTGTTGATCACGGTGCCGCTGTCCACCGAGTCGGAGCGGCGGCGCAATTCCAACCCGCGGAAGATTTACCCGGCGGATCCGGGCCTGATCGGCGCCTTCGACCGTAGCGGCCGCGCCAACCTGGGACATGCCCTGGAGACGGTGGTGTTGAATGAACTGGAACGGCGCAAAGCCGAGGCAGGCTACGTGAAGACGAGCGAAGGTTTCGAGGTGGATTTCCACGCCCGGTTTCCGGCCGGGAGCGAGATTCTCCTCCAGGTGTGCGCCGATCCATCGGATCCCCAGGTGGCGGAGCGCGAGTTGCGCGCGCTCGAGGCCGCCCGCCGCGATTACCCGAAAGCCGGTCGCAAGCTCCTGGTGCTTGGTCGCGAACACGACTTGGTGGTTCGCACGACCAACGTCGCGGTGCAGCCCGCCTACGAATGGCTGCTCGGGGAGGATGAGGCATAACCGTGGCGGACTGATCCCGGACCACGGCGGGCGGGAGGGGGTTCGGCGGACCGGGCGCGGCGCCTGCGCCGCGCGCCGTCGCGGTGATGGAATCTGACCGGGCGGTGCTTCAGTCAGGCGGGCGAAAAGCAACGTGGGAAACAACGGAAACTGCGCGGAGCCGGAAACTGCGCGCGCGAATTTACGGCATTGGGGGCTTACGCTACCCGGATTTCAGCATGGCGGCCGAGAACTGCCAGGGCACGCTCAAGCCGATCTGCTTTGCTCGGGTGGCGGGGGTCCAGCATCCGGCGAGCCTCCTTCTCATCCATCCCCAGCCGCCGGGCGAGACCGACCCGCGAGATTCCGGCGGAACGCATTTCGAGATAGAGGGCAGCCTTGAGCGCAGTCTGGACGGGCACGGGCACGAGTCGTTCGCCCCGCTTGGACACGGAAGGGGACGGGATGTCCATCCCGTCCATGATTCGAGCCTCGATTGCTGCTTGGAGGGCGCCGCTGGCTTCTTCAAGGGCGGCCTCAACCGTGTCCCCCTGGGTGACGGCTTCGGGGATATCCCGGAAGGTGACGACGTAGCCGCCGTCCTTCCTGTCTTGGACAAGGCGCGCCGCGTAAACGAACTTCCGCATGATTTCCTCCTTCAGATTTCTCCCCGCGAGAGGCCGAGTTGCTTGAGCATCGCGTGCAAGGTTCCGGTCTTGAGCTCATCCTTGGGATTTCGGACCACCGTGCGGCGGTTCCCGAGAATGAGCACGCCATGGCTTCCCTTCCCGAGTTCCGGCCGCCACGCACAGGGGATGTCGCGGGTCTTCGCGTATGCCTGGACTCGGCGAATAAACTCATTGCCCCGCACGAGTAACAGCATAGGACATTCTTGTCCGACTGTCAAGCGGGTTGGCACATGCCTGGGCAACAATCCAGCGGAAACTCCCGCTGACGTCGCTTTTTCCCCTCGCCCCGCTGGGAGAGGGCAGGATGAGGGCCAAGATGAGGGGCGGAACACCCGTGACCACATCTGTCACACGCGTGTGGTAGAAGGGAGGCGGAAAAGGGGACTCCGAAGGGAGCGGGGGCGAACGCCGGACATGATTCCGCCACGCGCATTGACGGAAACGCGGGTTTCTGGTAGCTTTTCCTTAAAGCCGTCCAAACAGACTCTCAGGCTCCATCCCCTCCAGGAGTCAGGAACGATGCGGTTGCAGGCCCTCTCTCGGAACCACGGCTTGCCTTCGCGGGGTCCGCACAGGCTCCCGCGGAACCGCGATCGCGTCCTTTTCCTCGGCCATGCGGTCGCAAGCCCTCAATCCTCGTCGCATCGTTCCTTGGAATGCGACGCAGGGACCAGCCTCCACAAAGTCCTGGCGAATAACTTAGCAAAACTAGCAACGTCCCCGTCGGGGCGCGTCCCCGTCGGGTAACAGTTTAGCCCTTTTGCAATAAATTTTGCCCGGATGTCGGGAAAGACCTTGACATCCGGGCTTTTTGTGGTAAATTTATAAGAGTATAAAGGCTCTTCTATGGGAGGCGGATGCCGTGAATCGACTCGAAATCCT
>JACPZO010000127.1 GCA_016195465.1 Nitrospirota bacterium | reverse complement strand
TCTGATTGGAACCGCGAAAGGATGCAATGGTGCTTGACACCATCAGGCGGACGTGGTAGTTCTCATCCCATGACGAAGGCGAGGCTCGTGTTTCGGAGGCGCCTTGCGTATCCGGACGGCGCCGTGCGCGAGATGGTCATCTGGCAACTGTCAGGGGCGGATCCAGAACGCCCCCAAGGATTGAAATACCGGCTCTACTATGGAAGTGCGGAAGGGAAGTGCATTGTCCGCTATGACAACGAACGGGGGAAAGGCGACCACCGGCACATCCACGGGAAGGAAATGCCTTACCTGTTTCGGGACGCAAGAGCAATGCTGGCTGATTTTCAGCGGGACGTAGATCGGGCGAGGAGGAAATCATGACCCGAGGGCGAATCAAGATCGGCGTAAAGAGCGAGGCGGAACTGAACCGCGAGTTTCTTGCCGCTTGGGAGCGCGCCAAGAAAGGCGGGATCAAGGAGCCTGACGTCCAGATCTGCTTCCTCGACACGGCGACGCTCCGCGGCGCCCTGTCCGCCAGGCGAGTGGATCTGCTCAAGGCTCTGCGGAAGTACGGTCCTTGCAGCATCCGGGAACTGGCGCGGCATGTTGGTCGTGACTTCCGGAACGTCTACGACGACGTCCAATTGTTCTTGAGAGCGGGGCTCGTCGAAAAGGATGCGGCCGGAAGAGTAGGCGTCCCGTGGAAAAGGATCCAGGTCCAAACCGACATCGATTTGGCGGCCTGACGAGCCGGTGGGTCACACCGGGATCAGGAAAGGAGCGAGCAGGAATGGGGCTAGGCGGCCGTTCTTGAGATATTCCTCTTCCGCAATGACCCAAATCTCTTTTGAAGTTCGTCCAGTTCGGCCCGGCGCGACTTCGAGAATTTCTTGGAGAGTATCTGGCGGATGGAGCGTTGCAGTTGAACGGAGTCAAAGGCCTTTTTCACGGATGACCTCCCGCGGGCTTCGGATTTCAAGCAAGGGATAGCCCATCTTTAGGTTGACTCCAATAACAGAAGTGTCGATGTAAATGCGAGGTTTCAATGAGATGTCCCCGACCAGCGCAAAAGCTTGTGAAAGTATAGGCCTGTCTGCGAGACGGGGTCAAGGGAGTCCCCAGGAAGGGTGAATTCGATCCCCCGAAGCAGGGCTTCCTCCCCTTCGGAGGAGCGCAGACCGGTCATCAATTCGAGCATGATCCAATCGCCGATCGCCGCTTCCCCGCTCATCCCGACGCAGGAATGTCCTAACCGCCTTGCTCGATTTTCCCGCCAGCCTGGGGGAATTGTGCCTGGGGCACTTGTTGTCGGACCCGGTGGGTTGGTGCTATTATTAAAACGGAAGCTGGCTCCGACGCCATCGCCGCCGCCAAACCCGACGTCGGATGGATGCTGCTATCACCACGACAGCTCTCTGAGAGGATGCCATGTCGACGGTTGTGGCTGAAATCGAAGCCAAGATTCGGAATCTGAGTCTTGAAGACCGTGCCGAGCTGATCCGCGCCTTGATCGCCGATCTTGATGGCCCGGCCGATGCGGACGTTGAACGCGCCTGGTTGGAAGAGGCGCAAAGAAGGCACCGAGAGGTTGCCGGCGGCAAGGTGCAGGCGGTTCCTGGTGAACAGGTCTTTGCGAATCTTCGATCGCGCCTCAAACGATGAGGCTTGAGTTCCACCCCGAAGCGGAGTTGGAACTCATCGAAGCAGCCGTGTACTACGAAGCTCGTGTTCCGGGCTTGGGGGAGCGCTTCGAAGCCGAACTTCGACGCGCGATCGACCTTCTTCTCGATCATCCCGAGATCGGCTCCCCGGCCAACCCGGATCTTCGCATGTTCGTCCTTAACCGTTTTCCCTTTACCCTGTATTACAGCGCGACACCTGACGTATTGCGCATCGAAGCGGTTGCGCACCAGCGCCGCCGACCGGGTTACTGGCAGTCGAGAATGAATCGGTAGCCCGTACTTCCTAACAGGAAGGAAGTCATGAAAGATTCCTGGCCCTCTTTTCAAGGCCTGATGCGGACTGTCAGGCGGTACGGCGTCTTGATTGCGGCAGGCATGGCTGTCCTGGCCGCCATCCTGGTGACCGTTGCGCCGGCCCAGAGAAAGAACGCTGATACGCCGAAACAAGAGTCGGATGCAAAGGAGCAGTCCATGACTCGAACCCCCTACAAGAAACCATCGCCGGACGACCTCAAGAAGATTCTCACGCCGGAACAGTTCGAAGTCGTCCACAACGCGGGCACGGAGCCGCCCTTCAGGAACGCCTTCTGGAACCATCACGAGCCGGGCCTCTACGTGGACGTCGCGAGCGGAGAGCCGCTGTTTTCGTCGCTGGACAAGTTCGATTCAGGGACCGGCTGGCCGAGCTTCACCAGGACCGTAGAACCTGGTAACGTCGCCGAGAAGCCGGACACCTCCCACGGCATGGTGCGGACCGAGGCGCGTTCCAGGCACGGCGATTCCCACCTTGGACACGTGTTCAACGATGGGCCGGGACCGACGCACAAGCGTTTCTGCATCAATTCGGCGTCGCTCCGGTTCGTTCCGCTGGGCCGCATGGAGGCGGAAGGGTACGGCGAATACCTGGCCCCGTTCGTCGCCGCCGGACTGGTCCAAGGTCGGAATCCGTCCGCTGAAACGGGCAAGAGCGAAGAGGTTTACCTGGCGGGCGGCTGTTTCTGGGGGATGCAGGAGATTCTTCGGAAGATCCCCGGCGTGATCCAGACCGAGGCCGGTTATACGGGCGGCTCCGTTCCCAGCGCCACGTATCGGAACCATGCCGGTCATGCCGAGGCCGTCCGCGTGGTCTTCGATCCGGACAAGCTTGCCTTCGAAACGCTCCTCCGCTGGTTCTTCCGAATGCACGACCCGACGACCCTGAACCGGCAGGGCAACGACGTCGGCGAGTCGTACCGTTCCGCCATTTTCTACCACACGGAAAATCAGAAAAAGACGGCCGAAGATTTCAAACTGCGCCTCGGCAAGCACGGCAAATGGGGCGCTCCAATCGTCACCCAGGTTGTCAAGGCGGGTCCGTTCTGGCGCGCCGAGGAAGAGCATCAAGATTATCTCGTGAAGTCCCCGGATGGTTACACTTGCCACTTCCTGCGGCCCGAGCCGATCCTGGGGTTCTGAAGAGATGAGTGAATCGATAAATCGAGCAAGGCGTGTCGAGGCCTTGCGGGAAGTCATGCGGGCCTTGTGCATCCTTGCGGCGAGCGGCTTTCTCGCGGGGTCGGCGTGGGCGGCCGATGCGTGGCACGTCTGGGGCTCGTTCACGACGACGTTCGACCAGGCCGCAAGAGACGACCGCGGCCGGAACATCCTTCTCGCCGCGAAGCGTCTGGACGGACGGGTCGTCCCGCCGGGCGGGATTTTCTCATTCAACGAGGCAGCCGGAGACGGATACGGAACCGCCTCGACCCTGGTCGAGGGGAAGAGGTTCGACGCGGAGGGCGGGGGTCTCTGCCAAGTCTCGACGACGCTCTACAATGCCGTCCTCCTGGCGGGTCTCGGGATCGTCGAGCGGTCCCCCCACTCCGGCCCGGTTTCCTACGCCCAGCCCGGTCTCGATGCCGCCGTATCGCGCGAGGAAGGAACCGATTTCCGGTTCCGGAACCAGACTAAGCATCCCGTCCTCATTCAAGCCGCCGTGGACGGCAACCGGCTCGTTGTCGAAATCCGTTCAACAAGGCCAAAAGACAGGCGGATCGCTGTCAATCGGCTTCTTACGGGCGACCGCGTGACGACGATACGGACGGTTTCCAACTCCTCTGGCGAAATCCGGCGGGAAGTTCTCTCCATCGACCGCTTGCACGCGGCTCGTTGAGGGGAAGGGTGCGGCCGTGCGTCCCCTATCGCCAGAGATCGGCGAGGGTAAGCGAGAGGCCGGGGAAATCGGGGTGCCCGATCGTCGTGTCGCCTTCGGCCTGAAGGGCCAGGGCGTACGATCCTTCGGCGGTGGTGAAGCACTCGATCCGCCGGGCATCGGGGTCCACGATCCAGTAGTGGCGGATCCCGAGGGTATGGTACCGCCTGGCTTTGGCCCGCTGGTCGTATTCGCGATTCGATGGCGAGAGGACTTCCACTACGATGGCGGGCGGGCCTTCGATCCCGCGCGAGGAAACGAGCGCGGGATCTGTCACGACGACGAGGTCCGGCTGGACGATGTCATTCTTCGTGAGAATCACGTCGATGGGCGCGTTGAAGACTTCCCCGATCTCTCGTGATTCGAAATATGCTTCGAGTTGTCTCTGGAGCCTCTTCGAAACGCGCTGGTGAAGTGGGCTTGGCGCGGGCGTCACGTAGAGTTCTCCCTCCACGATCTCGTACCGCTTCCCGTCCGGGGGAATGGCCGCGTAGTCCGAGTAGTCGAGTTTGTCTTTGAGGCTGGTTCTGGCGGTCACAATAGCCGGCTCCTCTATTGCAATCATGAACCAAGGATTCTCGCCTGTCAACTCTCCCCGAATCCGACTCATCCCGAATCCGACACCCCGATCAAGAAGGCCCGGTCAAGAAGGCTTGTCAGGCAAGCCGCGGCCATCTAAAATCAAGCCATGATCAACGTCAGACTTTTCGCCTCGGCAAGAGACGCCGCCGGGAGATCGGATTTCCAAGTCGATTTCCTCGCTGGGCAGACTGTTGGGCACATCCTCGCCCGCCTCAAGGCTCTCTATCCATCCCTTGCGCCTCTCCTGGATGCCCGCAAGCTTCTCGTCTCCGTCAACCAGGAGTTTGCCGAGTTGGCAACGCCTCTTCACGACGGCGACGAGGTGGCCCTGCTTCCCCCTTTCTCCGGCGGAGACACGGCTTGGGTGCGGATCCAGGAGGAGAACTTCTCCGTGGAAGACGAAGTCGAGCGCGTGCGTGCGTCGTCTACGCGGATCGGCGGAATCGTGACCTTCCTCGGAACGGCCCGGGATTTCTCGCGAGACCACGACGTCTCCGAGCTTTTCTACGAGCACTACCCGGGCATGGCGGAGAAAAAGCTGGCCGAGATTCGCAAGCGGGCGCTCGAGGAGTTCGATATCATCGAGGCCGCCATCGTCCACCGGACAGGACGCATCCCGATCGGCGAGAATATCGTCCTGATCGTCGTCGGCGCGTCCCATCGCCGGGAGGCCTTCGCCGCCTGCACCTGGTGCGTCAACGAGCTGAAACGAATCACGCCGATCTGGAAGCGCGAAACCACGCCCGAAGGGCTCGTGTGGGTCGAGGAACACCCATGAGAACCGGTGAATCGGTGAATCGCGTGCTTCAATGAAGCCTGTCGGTCGCGCTCCTTCACGGGCCCTCAAGGGACTGAAATGGTTCCTGATATTCACCGGGGCCACGGACCTCCTGGCGGCTTTGCTGTTGTTTATCGGTCTCGATCTCGTTGTATCCGTTTCAGGGATTCCGCAACCCATCCCCCTGCTCTTCCCCCGGACGATCGCCCTCCTCCTGGTCGTCTACGCCCTCGTCCAGTTCGCCGCCGCGCGCCGCATCCCCGACGGCGGGGCTCTTCTCGGGATCGCCATCCTCGGGCGCCTGGGGTACTTCGCCCTTACCGTCCACGCCTTTTTCGCCGAGCCGGCCGCCCGCCTCTTCATCCTGTTCGGCGGAACGGACCTCGCCTACGCGGCCGTCTACATCCTCCTCATTCTCCGGTCTCCGGAGATGAACGTGAGAGACCTTCTTAAAGCTTGATCGAAACACCGGCTGCGGCGACAATAGACCCATGATGATCCGAGTTGCCGGCGCGAGCGACCGAGGCCGCGTCCGGCTCAACAACGAAGACTCTTTCCGCGTCGAACCCGACATCTCCCTCGCCGTCGTGGCGGATGGAATGGGAGGCCATGCCGCGGGCGAGGTGGCGAGCCGCCTCGCGGTCGAAGAAGCGGTTCGCGGCATGCGGGAGGACGGAGACACCGACCCGGAACGGCGGACGCGCGCGGCCGTCCTCAGGGCCAACAACCTCGTCCTCCAGTACGCCCTGGACCACCCGGAATACGCCGGAATGGGGACCACCCTCGACCTCGCGTGGATCCGGGGAGAAGGAATCTGGATCGGCCACATCGGCGACTCGCGGGTCTACCGCATACGCCGGAACCGGATCGCCTGTCTGACCCGGGACCATTCCTGGGTGGCGGAACAGGTTCGTACGGGCCGTCTCTCCCCCGAGGAAGCGGTCCACCATCCGTTTCGCAACCTTCTCACGCAGGCCCTCGGCATACGCCCCGATCCGGAGGTGGACGTGGTCGCGGACGTCGTCGAGCCCGGGGACGCCTACCTTCTTTGCACGGACGGCCTGATGGCGCACCTCTCCGATGCCGACATCCTCTCCATCCACGCCGGAGCCTCGACCGCCGAGGAACGCCTGCAGTTGCTCATCGACGAGACCAACCGCCGCGGGGGCCAAGACAACGTGACCGTCGCTCTCGTCGAACTCGCTCCCGTCTGACCGTCGATGGTCACGGCTCTTCAAGAGATCCTGGATCCTTCACGGATCGAGCGGAGCCGGAGTCTCCTCGCCGACATCGGGTTCGACAATCCGGATCTCGCCCTCAAGAACCTCGCCCGCCTCGCGGGACATGCCGAGCGGGCCGGCCTCGACTTGTCCAACCTTCCGGCCCTGCTGGACGACATCGGGGCTTCGGCCGATCCTGACCAGGCTCTCAACTTTATCGAGCGGATGGCCGCCGTCTCCCCGGAACCTTCCGGGCTTCTCTCCCGGCTGAGCGATGCCGTCCCCGCCCGCCGCGTCGCCGCGCTTTTGGGCGGATCCTCCTTCCTGGCGGGATCGCTCCTCGAGGACCCGGATGAATGGATCGAATGGCTCTCCGGGCGCGATCTCCTGGACCATGCCCGCGACGTTCCCGCCATGCTCACGGACCTCGATTCCAGAATTCCGCAAGGTGCATCCGTCGAATCCGTCCACTCCGTCCTCCGCCGGTTTCACCGGCGCGAAATGGTCCGGATCGCGCTTCGCGACCTCCTGGGAGCAGCCCCGCTCCCCGAGACGGCGGGGGAAATCAGCGCCCTCGCGGAAGCGTGCGTCCGCGCCGCCTGCCGGACGGCGTGGGACTTCCTCTCGGCCCGCCACGGGACGCCCCGTTTCCAGGACGACTCCGGGACGTGGAGGATTTCGCGCTTCGCCGTCATCGGCATGGGAAAGCTGGGAGGCAAAGAACTGAACGTCTCGTCCGACATCGATCTCATCTTCGCCTGCTCGTCGGAACGCGGAGACACCACGGGCGTCAGCGATCCGGATGGAGACGCTTCGGGAAGGATCGGAAACCATCTATTCTTCACCCGCATGGCCGAGACGATCATCAGGCTGATCGGCGCTCCCACGGAAGACGGGATGGTCTTCCGGATCGACACGCGCCTGCGGCCCGAGGGCGAGAAGGGAGATCTCGTTTCTTCGCTCCGTTCGTACGAGATCTATTACGAATCGTGGGGCAAAACGTGGGAGCGCGCGGCCCTGATCAAGGCGCGGCCGATCGCGGGCGACGCGTCGCTGGGCGAGGAGTTCCTGACCCTCGTCCGCCCTTTCGTCTACCGGAAGTACCTCGATTTCGGCGCCCTCACGGAAATCCGCGACATGAAGTTCAAGATCGACCAGTCGCTCGCGGCGCGCCGCGCCGCCGGGATCAACATCAAACTTGGGACCGGAGGAATCCGCGAGATCGAGTTCCTCGCCCAGGCGTTCCAGCTCATCTACGGCGGACGCGATCCCTCCATCCGCGAGCGGAGCACCGTCCCCGCCCTCCGGGCGATCGCCCGGCGCGGCATGCTCTCGTCCGACGAGCGGGACGCGCTGGTTTCGGCCTACTACTTTCTCCGATCCCTGGAGCACCGGATCCAGTTCGCCCAGTTCCGCCAGACGCACGATCTCCCGACGGGCGACCGCGACCTCCGCGTCCTCGCGCGGCGGATGGGATACCGCGACGGGCCCAACGTGTCCGCGGCCGAACGGCTCATGGGCGACTACCGCCGCCACACGAAGACGGTTCGGACGATCTTCGACCACCTGCTGACCCTCCCCCCGGAAGGCGAGACCGAAGACCTCGCGTCCGAGATCCTCCATCTCGTTCGGGGGGAGATGCCGAAGGAGGAAGCGTTGGATCTACTCGGCCGTCTCGGATTTTCCGATCCGCCGGCGGCGCTCCGAAACCTCCGGCTTCTGACGGAAGGGCCGCCGCTCGCGCACTACACGCCCGGCGCCCGGCGCCTTATCCTGCAGATCCTTCCCGAAGCTCTGCCGGTCGTGCTCCGGTCCGCCGACCCGGACAGCGCCCTGGCCCGCATCGAGGCGTTCACGGAGGCGATGGGCGCCCGGGAATCGTTCTATTCGGTCCTGAGGTCCCACCCGAAGACGCTCGATCTTCTCGTGACCCTGTTCGCGGGCAGCGCCTACCTGGCCCAGCGCCTGATCGCCCAGCCCGAACTGTTCGACCTGGTCTTCCTCGAGGCCGATCTCTTGAGCCCCAAGGACGCCCCCCGCCTGAGACGGGAGCTCGCTTCACTGCTCGCATCCGCCGCGTCGGACGAAGACCAAGCCCGGCTCCTTCGCCGCTTCGTTCGCGAGGAAGAAATCCGCATCGGCCTGAGGGATCTGGTCCTGGGCGTGGGGACGGTCCGGACCGGACGCGAGATCGCGCGCGTGGCCGAGACGAGCCTTCAGGCGGCCGCGGACCTCGCGTGGTCGCGCCTCATCGGCGTCTACGGCCGGCCTATGTCCCCTTCCGGGCAACCGTGCCCGTACGCGATATTCGCCGCCGGGAAACTCGGCGGACGCGATATGCTCTACTCGTCCGACCTCGATCTCGTCTACCTCTACGCCGAAGAGGGCGACACGACGGGGGGAACGCGGAAGGCGATCTCGAACAGGGAATTCCTCTCGAAACTGGCCGAACGGATCTTCGCCCTGCTCGGCGAGCCGACGGGCGAAGGGATCGCCTTTCGCGTCGACACGCGCCTCAGACCGACGGGATCGAAGGGGCCGGTTGCCGTCACCCTGAATTCCGCCCTTCGGTACTACGCCTCAGAGGCGGAGGTCTGGGAGCGTCTCGCGATGACCCGCCTTCGGGCCGTGGCCGGCGACAGCGGGCTGGCCCGGCTCTTTCTCGACGGGCTTTCAGACACGGTTTACTCCAGGCCCCCCGCCGGGTTTAGGGAAGCCGTCGCGGCGATGCGGCGAAAGATGGAAGAAGAAGCCGGGGAAGCGAGAGAAGGCGTCAACATCAAGGCCGGCCGGGGCGGGATCGTGGACGTCGAATTCATCGCCCAGGGGTTGATTCTCGAGCATGGAGGCTCCGATCCCTGGCTCCGCGTTCCGAACACGCTCACGGCGCTTCGCCGCCTCCGCCGCCGCGGACACCTGCCTCCGGCGGCTTACCGGGACCTGTCCCGGGCCTACCTGTTCCTCCGGCACGCCGAGAACCGGCTCAGGATCGTCCACAACATCTCGTCGAACGTTCTCCCGAACGACCCCGCCCAGAGGCGCCTTCTCGCGAGGCGGATGGGGTATCCGGACGACGCCTTGGGCAAAGCCGAAGACAAGCTCGCGCGAGACTTGGCCTTGCACACCTCGGCCGCCCGGCGCTGGTTCAACGAGATATTTGAGGTATCCATCGAGGAATCGAAGACATGAGACGATTTTCAATTCCTTCCCATTTTACTACTTCTCCAGCTCCCGCTTGGTCAGGATCTTCGACAGCTCCACCCCCGGCTGATCGAACGGATCGATCCCGAGGAGTCCGCCGGCGACGACGGTCGCCTCTTCGAGCAGGAAGAGAAGCTGGCCGACGGCGTGCGGACTCACGGCCGGAAGATCGATCCGGATCACGGGCCGCCCGGTCCGGTGAAGCGCCTCCTCCGTCGCCGCTTGTTCGGCGTTCATCAGCCCGCCTAGTTCGTGCCCTCCCAGGAGCGCGCAGGTCTTGGAGCCGGAGAAGGCCCGCGGAATCGGGACCCGCTTGCCGAACCTCTCCGCCCGGACGAAGACGTAGACCTTGTCGTCCGGCCCCTCCATGTAGAGTTGGAGCTGTGAGTGCTGATCCACCGGGCCGGACGCCGCAATCGGCGTCTGGCCGGTATGAACTTCGCGTCCATCCCGATCGCGCGCTTTGCCAAGCGATTCCGCCCAGAGCTGGCGGAACCAGAACCCGATCTCCCGCAGGGCCGTCGCATACGGCATAAAGACGACCGTGCGCTTTCCCCGGGCGGTGTCGGCCAGATAGAGAAGCCCCGCCAGACGCCAAGCGTCGTTCGTGTCAATCGAGGACGTCGAGGTGCGCTGCCGCATCTCCCGCGCGCCGGCGAGAAGTCCGCGGATATCGATTCCGGCCGTCGCCGCGGGAAGCAGGCCGACGGCCGTCAGCGTGGAGAACCTTCCTCCGACGTTCGCCGGAACGGGAAGCGTCGCGTATCCTTCTTCCCGCGCGATCGCGCGGAGATCTCCGTTGTCCCGATCCGTCGTGGCGATCACTCTTTCCGAGTGCTTCTTGCCGATGGCCTTCGACAGGACCTTCCGAATGACGAGGAAATTCGCCATCGTCTCCGCCGTTCCGCCCGACTTGGTGACGACGTTGACCACGGTCTTCCGAAGATTCAGCGTGTCCAGGACCGCGGCGAGATAGTCCGGATCGGGGTTCTCCAGGAAGAAAACGCGCGGGCCTTTCCGCGTCTTCCGGGGCAGGAGATTGTGGAACGGATGGGCCAGGGCGGCTTGAAGGGCGACGGCGCCGAGGGACGATCCGCCGATCCCGATCACGACGAAGTCGTCGGCGGTCTCGCGGACCCGCCGCGCCGCCCGGAGGATCGGACGGACATCCTGATCCGGGAGGGCGCGATAGCCGATTCGTCCGTCCTTCTCCATCCGGCCGATCCAGTCCCGGACCTCGCTCAACCGGGGTCCGAGGGCCGCGAGTTCTTCCCGGGCGATCCTCCCGGCCGGGGATTCCCGCTCGAAGATCTTTCGGTCGTCAATCTCCAGCGCGCCGCGTCTGTTCATCGTGACTCCTCATCGTTGCCGCCTCAGGAACGAATATCCTTCCACGAGGATGACGACCAGAACGATCGTGAACCCCGCCGCCACGCCGCCGATGTCGGCGATCTGCCATTTGGCGGCGGCGAAAAAGAGAAAGAAAACGGAGGACAGCCTGGCCATGTGATAGAGCGGCGTCATCCCGCGGACGCGCGCTCCCGTGAGCGACGCGTAGTAGTCGACCGCGCGGGCCAGCCAGTGGAAATTGACGAGCCCGGCAACGCCCCCCAGGAGCAGTGAAAGACCGAAGAACACCCGGTCCAGCAGAATGACCAGACCGAACCCGATCAGCAGGGCGAACAGCGACTCGAGATCGATCCGGGTGATCAGTCGCTGGATATCGGCGGCGGATTCCACGGCCTCGCCTAGACCTCCCGGAGCGCGGCGCGCGCGGCGCGCAGGGTCTTCCGGATGTCCGCGGACGTGTGCGCGGCGGAGAGGAACGCGGCCTCGAACTGCGAGGGCGGAAGGAACACGCCGTTTCGAAGCATTCCCCCGAAGAACCGACCGAACGCCCCCGTGTCGCACTTTCGGGCCTCATCGTAATTCGAAGGCGCTCTCTTCGAGAAGAAGACCGTGAACATCGAGCCGACCCGGGCGACGGAGACGGGGACCCCGGCCGCGGCCGCCGTTCGCCGCAGTCCCTCCTCGAGAGTCGCCGACGCCGCGTCGAGGCCGCGATAGAAACCCGGCTCCCGCAATGCCCCCAGCATCTCGATGCCCGCGGCCACGGCGAGAGGATTCCCCGCGAGAGTCCCCGCCTGATAGACCGGCCCCGATGGCGCGATCATCTTCATGATGTCCCGCCGTCCGCCGTACGCTCCGATCGGAAGGCCGCCGCCGATCACCTTTCCCAGGCAGGTCAAGTCCGGCTCGATTCCAAACAGGGATTGGGCGCCCCCGCGCGCCAAGCGGAAGCCCGTCATCACTTCGTCGAAGATGAGAAGAGATCCGTGCCGCTTCGTCTCCCGTCTCAGCCCTTCCAGGAACCCCGCCTTGGGAACGACCACGCCCATATTGCCCGGAACCGGCTCGACGATGACGGCCGCAATCCGCTTCCCCTCCCGCCGAAACGTCTCGCGCGCCGCCGCCGAATCGTTGAACGGCAGGATGATCGTATCCCGGGCGGTCCCGCGCGTCACGCCCGGAGAATCGGGAACGCCGAACGTCGTGGCCCCCGACCCGGCGGCGACGAGGAGGGAATCGTCGTGTCCGTGATAGCCCCCGGCGAACTTGACGATCTTCTCGCGCCGCGTGAACGCCCGGGCCAGCCGGAGCGCGCTCATCGTGGCTTCCGTTCCGGAGTTGACGAGCCTCACCATCTCGATCGAAGGGACCGCCCGGACAATCTCCTCCGCCAGCCGGACCTCCCCCTCCGTCGGCGCGCCGAACGAGAAGCCCGCCTCGCCCGCGCGCCGCACGGCGTCGACCACCCGGCGCGGAGCGTGCCCCAGGATCATCGGGCCCCACGACAGGACGTAGTCGATGAACGTCCGCCCATCGGCGTCGATGACCTTCGACCCCCGCGCCCTCGCGATGAACAGGGGGTTTCCACCCACCGACTTGAACGCCCGCACGGGCGAATTCACGCCGCCGGGGATGATCTTGACCGCCCGGCCGAACAGCTTACGCGACACAGGTCCCGCTGAATTCATTCCTCGTCTCCTCTGTCCCTTTGTCCCTTTGTGCCTTTGCCATTCACCGATTCACCATTCACCGATTTACCCATTCACCGTTTTCTCCTTTCATCCGTCTGACCACCCGCTCCGCGAGCCAGCCCGTCACGAGCCCCGTCGGGAGCGCCAGGCCCATGAGAACGGGAAGCAGATAGAACACGCCCGCGTGACGAGTATAGACCAGGCCGGCCACGGCGAGCTGGACAACGTTGTGAAGGAACGCCCCGGCCAGACTCACGCCGACGAGGCTCAACCCTCCCCCCGCCGCCTTGCGCAGGAGGCCCATTCCCACGGTCGCCGCCGTCCCGCCGGCCAGGGCCAGAAAAAAACCCGGGCCCAGCAGTTGACCGGCGATGAGCGATCCGACGACGACGCGGACGACCGTCACCATGAGAGCGCTTCCCAGACCGAACAGCGACAGCACGACGAGCGTGACGATGTTCGCGAGTCCCAGGCGCATCCACGGGACGGGCATCGGGATCATCCCCTCCAGCGCGTGGATGACGACGGCCACCGCCGCCAGCGAGGCCAGGCGCGTCTCGTTCACCGGGTGATTCCGTCGTACTTCTCCCCCCCCCGGCCGGCCACGCGGACGTTGAAGCGGTTCGGAAGACAGACGATCTCCTCGGTCTCCCGGTGGATCCATCCCTGGGCCGCGCAGATCTTGTTGGAACAGGACGCCTCCCGAACGCGGATCCGCCCGCCGCTGACTTCGACCGTATTGAACCCGTACGGCGATTCGATCCTGAGCACCCGGTCCACGGAGAGAGCCAGTTTCTCCCGAAGGACGCCGTTCACCTCGATCACCGCCTCCTCTCCGACGGGACGGGATCGCGAGACCATCATGACGCCGGCGCCCGTCGCGGCCAGAAGGAGGACGAAGACGAGGACGTCCCCCGCCGTGACGATCCGGTCAGGACGCAAGCCCTTCCACCTTTCCCGCGAGCCCCGGCGTCACGTGGACCCGGCCCTCCCGGTCCACGATGACCGCCTCGGCGCCCGGAACCGACCGGACGAGGGCGATCCCCTTCTCGGGCCCCAGGACGAACGCGGCCGTGGAGAGGGCGTCGGAGAGGATCGTGGTCGGCGCCAGGACCGTCGCGCTGCGGCTGGCCGCGGCGGATCGACCCGTGGCCGGATCGAGGATGTGATGGTAGCGAACGTCGTCTTCGATGAAGTACCTCTCGTAGTCGCCGGACGTGGAGACGCTCCGATCGGCGATCCTGAGGCTCCCGAGGACGGTTCCCGGGTCGCGGGGATGCTGGATCCCCACGTGCCACGGAACGCCCGGCGACTTCTCCCCGATCGCGCGGATGTCCCCCGCCACCGCGACAAGGGCGCGCGACACTCCGTGTTGCCGAAGCACCTCGGCCGCGCGATCGGCCGCGTATCCCTTGGCGATCCCGCCCAGATCGACCTTCATTCCCTTGCGGTCGAGCCGGACCGTTCGGCGTTCCGGATCGACGGCCATCTTGCGCCAGTCGACGAGCATCCGGGCGCGTTCGATCTCCTCCTTCGGCGGGACGAACCGCTCCTTCACCTCGAACCCCCAGAGCGATACGAGCGGCCCGATCGTCGCGTCGAACGCTCCTCCCGAAGCGTCGGAGATCCGCCGCGCCTCCGTCAGGACCTCGATCGTTTCGGCCGACACGCCGACCGGACGTTCACCCGCCGCCGCGTTGATCCGCCCCAGGTCCGAGCTTTCCGAGAAGAACGTCAAGATGCCTTCGAGGCGGCGGATCTCCTCGAAAGCCGCGTTCATCGCGCGGTCCGCGTCATCGCCACCCACGCCGGCCACGGTGATCGTCACGACCGTTCCCATGAGGTACTGCGTCCGCCGGTGGACGTCGCTCGACTCCCGGCAGCCGGCCCCGCAGCCGGCAACGAGGAGAACCATCGCGAGAACAACCCCTGCCTTCCTCATGCGGGCACCTTTTCTCCGGCGTCGAGGCTCCTCTTCAGGTATCGGCCAGTATACGAGGCGGGATTCCGGACGATATCCTCCGGCGTCCCCTCCGCCACGACCGTCCCGCCTCCCTCGCCCCCTTCCGGACCGAGGTCGATGATCCAGTCGGACGTCTTGATCACGTCCAGGTTGTGCTCGATCACGATGACCGTATTTCCCTGGTCCACGAGCCGGCTCAAGACGTCCAACAGCTTCTGGATGTCGGCGAAGTGCAGGCCCGTGGTCGGCTCGTCGAGGATGTAGACCGTCCGGCCCGTGGACCGGCGGGTCAGTTCCTTCGACAGCTTCACGCGCTGGGCTTCCCCGCCCGAGAGCGTCGTGGCGGCCTGACCCAGGGCGATGTACCCGAGGCCCACGTCCGCAAGAGTCTCCAGCTTGTGTTTGACGGACGGCACGGCGTCGAAGAAAACCGCCGCCTGCGACACGGTCATCTCGAGGACGTCGGCCACCGTCTTCCCTTTCCAGAGGACGTCCAGGGTCTCCCGGTTGTACCTTTTCCCCTTGCAGACCTCGCAGGTCACGTAGACGTCCGGAAGGAAGTGCATCTCGATCCGGATCACGCCGTCTCCCTGGCACGCCTCGCACCGCCCGCCTTTCACGTTGAAGGAGAACCGACCGGGAGCATAGCCGCGCATGCGGGCTTCGGGCGTCTGGGAGAAAAGGTCGCGGATGTCGTTGAAGACGCCGGTATAGGTCGCGGGGTTGCTCCGGGGGGTCCGGCCGATCGGCGACTGGTCGATGTCCACGACCTTGTCCACCTGTTCGATCCCGACGATCTTCTCGTGCGCCCCGGGCTTCTCGGCCGCCCGGAAGAGCTTTTGCGCGAGGGCCTTGTAGAGGACGTCGACGATCAGCGTGCTCTTCCCCGAGCCCGAGACGCCCGTCACGGACGTCATCGTGCCGAGCGGAAAGCGAACGTCGATGTTCCGGAGGTTGTTCTCCGAGGCCCGCGTGACGACGAGCAGACCCTTCGGCTTCCGCCGCCGCTCCGGAAAAGGAATGGACAGGCGCCCCGACAGGTACTTTCCCGTCAGCGATTCCTCATGCCGGAGGATTTCTGCGGGCGTCCCCTGGGCGACGATCTCCCCGCCGTGGACGCCGGCGCCCGGCCCCATGTCGATGACGTAGTCGGCCTCGAGAATCGTCTCCTCGTCGTGCTCGACCACGATGACCGTGTTCCCGACGTCGCGGAGCCGTTTCAGCGTCGCGAGGAGCCGGGCGTTGTCCCTCTGGTGCAGTCCGATCGACGGCTCGTCCAGGATGTAGAGGACCCCCATCAACGAAGACCCGATCTGCGTGGCCAGGCGGATTCTCTGCCCTTCTCCCCCCGACAGCGTCCCGGCCGCGCGGTCCAGCGTCAGGTAGTCGAGGCCCACGTTTACGAGGAAGCCCAGGCGCTCCCGGATCTCCTTCAGGACCCGGGCGGCGATCTCCTGTTCTGAGGGAGAAAGGGGGACCGTCTGGAAGAAGTCGAGCGTCCGGGCGATCGACAGGCGGGCCACGTCGGCGATCGACCGGCCGGCGATCTTGACGGCGAGCGACTCGGGCTTCAGCCTCCGACCGCCGCACGCCGCGCACGGGTGCGCCCCCATGTAGGCTTCGATCTCCTCCCGGACCGGCCCCGACTCCGTCTCCTTGTAGCGCCGTTCCAGGTTCGGGATGATCCCCTCGAAAGGGCGCCGATAGACGTGCCGCCGTCCGTCCCGCTCGAAGAAGAACGGAATCTCATCCTCGCCGGAGCCGTAAAGAAGTATCCGCTGGTGCTCCGGCGCCAGGCCCTTGAACGGTGTCGTGATCCGGAATCCGTAGTGCGTGGACACGGCGTCGAGCATCTGGAAGAAGTAGTAAGAGTTCCGGTTCGCCCAGGGATGGATCGCCCCCTCGCGGAGGGAGAGGGACGGGTCCGGGACGACCAGGTCCGGATCGACGTCGAGCTTGATCCCCAGGCCGTCGCAGGCCGTACAGGCGCCGTGGGGCGAGTTGAACGAGAACATCCTGGGCGTCAGCTCGGGCAGGGAGATCCCGCAGCGCGGGCAGGCGAGCTTCTCCGAGAAGATCAGGTCTCTTCCGCCGTCGACGAGGTTGACGAGGACCAGCCCCTCGGCGTGGCGGAGGGCCGTCTCGATCGAATCGGCCAGACGCCGCTCGATCCCCTCCTTCACCGGGAGACGGTCCACGACGATCTCGACGGTGTGCTTTTTCTTCCTGTCGAGGTCGATCTTCTCGGAAAGGTCCCTCAAGACGCCGTCGATCCGGGCGCGGACGAACCCGAGCTTCTGCATCTTGAGGAACTCGCTCTTGAACTCTCCCTTCCGCCCCCGAACGATCGGGGCGAGGATCTGGATGCGGGTCTTCTCCGGCAGGGCGGCGACCTGGTCGACGATCTGCGAGACGGTCTGGGCCGCGATCGGATCGCCGCACTTGGGGCAGTGCGGCCGCCCCGCGCGGGCGAAAAGGAGCCGCAGGTAATCGTAGATCTCCGTGACCGTCCCGACCGTCGACCGCGGGTTCCGGCTCGTCGTCTTCTGCTCGATCGAGATGGCCGGAGACAGCCCCTCGATGGAATCGACGTCCGGCTTCTCCATCTGTTCGAGGAACTGCCGGGCGTAGGTCGAAAGAGACTCGACGTACCGGCGCTGTCCCTCGGCGTAGATCGTGTCGAACGCGAGGGACGACTTCCCCGATCCGGAAAGGCCCGTGATGACCACGAGACGGTCCCGCGGGATCGAGACGTCGATGTTCTTGAGGTTGTGCTCGCGCGCGCCGCGAATGACGATCGACCGCGAAGCGCTCCCGGTTTCGTTCACGTGCGATGCTCCAAAGCGGCGACGAAAGACCGAAGGTCGTTATTTTACCACGTCCCGTCTTCGCATCATGGACCTAAATAACGTCCGGCCGCGTTCAGGGTCGTATTCTCGGCTGGACACGATGCCCTCCCATGGATAGAATACGCCCCGTTTGCAAGCCGGCGGTCCGGCGCGAAGACCGGGCCGCCCGATCAATCTCCGGAGGAGGAAATCGATGAGACCTTTCCCTGGAAAGCGGACGAGAACGATGCTCATGTGTGCCGGGTTCCTGGCGGCTCTCGCGGCGTGGCCGTCCTCGACCCACGCCCAGACGGTCGGGGCCCCGGCGAATCCCCTCGGGTTCAACAAAATCGGGGTTGGAGGGCAGTTCGAGTTCGACCGGCGGGACGTCCACGACACCTCGGGGCACTACCGGCTTGAGACATCCCGCCTGGCCGTCAAGGGGATGTACGGCGTCGACCAGGGAATCGATCTCTACGTCAAGCTCGGCGCGGCCGACGCCGCGGTCTCCGGGAGGAGCTTCAACGGCGACTTCGGCGCCTCTCTCGGCGTCGGTTCGAAGATCCAGGTCATGAGCTTTCAGGCGATCCCCGCCCTCAAGGTGAACGCCGACGTGCAGGTCAACTATCTCCAGTCGAAAGACGGAAGCAAGGAGCTCGCGGGCTGGGACATGGCCGCCGCCGGGATCGCGTCGTACACCCATGGCCAGATTGTCCCTTACGGAGGCATACGCCTCTCGTACGTAAATCTTGACGGGTCCGGAGGGATGACGAACCTTCGCCTCGACGACAACATCGGGCTGGTCGCCGGCATCGATATCCGGATCCAGCCCCAGCTCGACCTGAACATCGAAGGCCGCCTCATCGACACGACCGGCCTCACGATCGGCGTGACGTACAGGTTCTAGCGGGAGACATCATGGGGTCCTTTCCGTCTAGCTGTCATTCCGGGCTCGACCCGGAATCCAGTCTTGTTGAACTGGATTCCCGCTTGCGCGGGAATGACGGCTTCGGAATTGCGTCACCAAGTCACGTAGGTTGGGTTAGCGGCTTTATCGCGTAACCCAACAATATCCGCCAAAAGGGTTTTGTTGGGTTACGGCGCAAAAAAACCGCGCCTAACCCAACCTACACATCTGCGGGGGGACCGCTGGATGACGACCCTGTTGCTCCATAGACTCTCCCAACTCCCAGGCCTGCCGACTTCGCCGGCGGAAAGGGAGTTCCGGTACCTTTGGGTGGAACTGCTGCTCAATCCGCCTCTCGCGGCCGAACTGGACTGGGGCTCCCCCGGCCTCCGCGAGCCGATCCGCCGCGCCGTCACCTGGTACTTCGCGTACAGGGGGTACTTGAATTCCCTCGGGCTTTTCAACGAGACGCTCGAAAAGTTCGCGGCGGAGGGATCGGTCCGGCCGGACGCGCTGGACCGGAGGGAATACAACCAGCACTACCGCGAACTGCTGAAGGGTCTGCAGATCTTATGGGAAGAGAAAGACAAGAAGACCTCGAACGGATCGCGGAATTCCTAGCGGGCCGCGGCGAACCGATCACGATCATTGTCATCGGCGGCACGGCCAAAGCCCTCTTCGGCCTGCCGCGTCGGACGCTCGACATCGACGCCGAGATCGCCTGCTCGGACGAAGCCTACGCCGGACTCCTGTCGTTCCTCGCCGCTCACAAGATCCCGGCGAACATCGGAGAGAACATCAGCCAGTGGGGGACAATCCCTCTCCCCCAGGGGTACCGAGAGCGCGCCGTCGAGATCCTGGTCAAGGGAAGCGTCTCCATCAAGATCCTCGATCCCGCCGACTACGTTTTCTCGAAGCTTGCGCGCGGGACCGAGATCGATGAGCAGGACGCGCTCGATGTCTGCGCCGCCAAAGAGATCGGACCGGACGCCCTGAGAACCCGCCTCGGACTCGTCAGACTCCCCAAGGATCCGGAGACGCGCTTTTTTCTCGATCGGACGGAGAGATTCTTCAAACGGCTCGAACAAACCGCCCCCTGATCGGCCTCCGGCAATCCTTGGAAAAGGATTCCCCCTCCCGCAAGGGAGGGGGAGAGTCTTGGGGGTGGACAACATCAAAGACCGGGGGAGGCAGGGAACTCCGGCTCTCGACCCCGCCCATCCTCCCCGTACAAAGGGGAGGCGAGTTTTTCCGATTCACCGATTCACCGACTCACCCATTCACCGTTCACTTTTCCTAGAACTTCTCGAAATCCCCTTCCGGCTCGCCGTGTCCGGGATGCTCCGCGACGGCCGCCATCGTTTCGTGCGTGCCGTTCTCCTTTCCCTTCACCCGTCCCTTCGGCTTCCCTTTGGCGCCTCCGCCGGAGGCCGCGACGTGGGCGACCTGGACATGGTGCGCGGCCGCTTTTCGCGAGCCCGTTTCTTCCGGCTCCCGCTCTCTTGCCTCGCGCTGAGGCGCCGTAGCGTGCCGCGGGGCCGTCCGGCGCTCGTTCGCCGCGCGGGTTTCCGCTTCCTCGCCGCCGACCTTGAAGAAGGAAATCGCGTCCGCCAGGTTCGTCGCCTGGCCGCTCATCTCCTCGGCCGTGGTCGCGAGCTGTTCCGCCGCCGAGGCGTTCTGCTGAGTCACCTGGTCGAGCTGGCCCATCGCCGTATTGACCTGGTTGATCCCGGACGCCTGCTCCTGCGACGCCGCCGTGATCTCCTGCACCAGGTCCGCCGTCTTCTTGATGCTCGGCACGATCTCCTTGAGCAGAGTGCCCGCGCGCTCGGCCACCTGGACGCTGTTCGCGGCCAGCCCGCCGATCTCCTGCGCCGCCACCTGGCTCCGCTCGGCGAGCTTGCGGACCTCCGTCGCGACGACGGCGAACCCCTTCCCGTGCTCCCCCGCCCGCGCCGCTTCGATCGCCGCGTTGAGCGCGAGGAGATTGGTCTGGTACGCGATGTCCTCGACGATGCCGATCTTGCTGGCGATCTGCTTCATCGCGCCGACCGTCTCGGCGACGGCCTGGCCTCCCTCATCGGCGTCTCCGGCGGCCTTGACGGCCATTCCTTCCGTCTGTTTGGCGTTGTCGGCGTTCTGGTTCACGGAGGCGCCCATCTGCTCAAGGCTCGATGACGTCTCCTCCACGCTCGAGGCCTGCTCCGACGAGCCTTGCGAGAGCTGTTGGGCGGACGCGGAGACTTCCTCCGCCGCACTGGATAGGGCGTCCGACGCGACCCGAACGTCGCCGATCACCGATGAGAGCTTCTTCACCATCTCGGAAAGTGCGTTCCCCAGGACGTCTTTTTCGGACTGCGGTTTCACCTGGACGCCCAGGTCGCCCGCGGCGATCCTCTCGGCCGCGCCGGCCATCTCCCGGAGCGACCGGATCATGTTCTCCATCGCGGCCAGGAGCTGGCCCGTCTCGTCCCTGGAAGTCACGTCGATCTTCGCCGAGACGTCGCCC
>JACPZO010000142.1 GCA_016195465.1 Nitrospirota bacterium | reverse complement strand
GCCCGCCTCCAGGACCGCCCGCGACAGGGGGTTGTCCGTCACGAACGTCGCCCGGACCGACTGGTCGTCCACAAAGAGCGTCACCCTTACGGAGCCGAGCGACTCGGGAACAAGCTGGAGACGGACTTCCGTCGTCCCGGCGCGGGCCGGCAGGGCACGGATCGTTTCGACGACCTGATGTACGGCGGAAGAACGGGATACGGACGCCGTCTCCTTCGCCCCATCGGCGGCCGCTGTGCCCGACGGCGCGCCCGACGGCGCGGATGTCCCGCCCGGGGCGTTCTCGGCTGACGAATCCGTCTGGGGGCCGCCGCCCGCCTGGGATTCCGCGATGCCCGCGACCTGGCCGGTCGATCCTTCCAGTCCTTCCAGGGCCGACGCGGAGGCGGCGGCCTGGCTCTCGTTTCCAGCCGCCGCGTGGAAGGCGGCGCGGATTCTCTTCACAAAATCCGCGACCTCGGACGGGTTCAGCCCCATGTCGTCAAGGATCTTCGCAAGTACGGGAGGAGGCGCGTTCTCCTCCGGAGAAGCCAGCCAATCGGCGACGTTCTGTCGGAGAATCGTCCCCGGCGTCGCCGCCTGGCCGGAAGAAGTGTCGCCCTCAAGAGCGGCGGCTTCCCCTTGCGCCCCCTCGGACCCTTGGGCCGCCTGCGTGGCTTGCGCCCCCTGCCCGAGGACGAGGGCCAGGATCTCCCACATCAACCCCTCCCAGTCCACCCGGCTCGCCGTGTCGGTCCCTTCCGCCGGCGCCTCGACCGATTCCGTCCCTTCGACCTCGTTCACGGCCTGATCGAGTGTCTCTGTGAAGCTCGGTCCGCTTGTCTGGTCCGTCGCATCCGCGCCTGTCGGCGAAGCCGGCGGCGCCGATTCCTCAGGCGCGGCAGACCGGCCCTCGATCTCCTTCGCGAGAACGGTGTCGAACGCCTCCCCCCCGGATGCTCGTGCCGGGCTCTGCGTCCCCGCTTGCGGAAGAACCGCCTCCAAACCCGATCCGATCGCGCTCACCTGTGCCATCTCTGCCCCCGACTTGCCGGTCGATTCACCTATTCACCTATTCACCTATTCACCTATTCACCTATTCACCTATTCACCTATTCACCTATTCACCGACCTACCGTTTCTTCTTCTCCGCCAGCGACTCCGAGAGGCGGGCCGCCCGGGTCGGCTCGACGGCCGCCAGGACCTTCCCGGCCGTCTTCCCCTTCATCCGCGAAAGGAGCGCGAGAGCGACCTTGTCCTCCAGCTTCTCCATCCGCGCGGCGGCGTCCTCCGCCGGCATCGACTCGTAGACCTTGACCAGGTGCCTGAAGTTCTGCTCCCTCTCGTCCTCGACCTTCTTGAGAGAGGCTTCGACGTCTATCTTCAGCTTTTCGAATTGGGCGATCTTCTGCTCCATCTCCTTCTTGAACTCCCGAAGCTTCTCCTCTTCCCGCTTGACGGCCGCCTCGCGGCGTCCGATCTCTTCGGCCCGCTGCGTCAAGCCCCCCCCGCCGTCCGCTTCGCCCGCCGGGGCCGACGCGGCCGCTTTTCCTTCCCCTTCCTTCGGCGAGGCGGCGGCCATCCGGTCGGCCAGGGACGCCACGTCGACCGCTCCCGAAGCGAAGAGACCGAGCCCCGCCGCACCGAGAGCGGCCAGAAGGACGAACGTCTTCAGTCGTCCCGATCTCCCCCGTCCGCCGACCGGCCCGGCTTGGCCCGTTTTCGCGCCGCGGTTTTCAGACCATGGGAAGCTCACGAGACCTCCTCCTGCCGGCTTCGTCCATCTGCCGCTGCTCCTTTCGCGATTCGTCCTTCCGCCGGACGCGGACGTCGCGCGCGTGGAGGCTCTCCATCATCCGGGCGTCCGTCTCCGCCTTCAGGACCTCGTCGCGCTTGACGTCGAACTGCCCCTGGATCTGTCCGACCTTGACCCGCTGGCGGCCGATCTCCTTTTGCAGTTCGTGGAGGAACGTGTAGAAGATTCCCGCCTCCGGCGCGGTCATTCCCTCCGTCTGCCGGGTTTCGAGCTCGCCCATCGACTTCTCGCGCAGTTCCTCGAGGACGTAGAGCCTCCCCTCAGCCTCGTCCAGGGTGTGCCGGATCCCGGCCAAGTCCTGCCGCAGTCCGTCCCGGACCTTCCGCCTGTAGTCGAGTACCGTCTTCAGGCGAAACTTTTCCTCTTCCGGGTCCTTGCGGGGACGCGGCGTCATCGCGCGGCCTCCTCGCGCCAGAGGTCCGAGAGTCCCGCCAGGGAATCGGCGTACGGGGCTCGTTCCGTAAGATCCTGCCGAAGGTACAGGCGGATCCCGTCGATCCGGCGGATGGCGTCGTCGACCTTGGGGTCGCTTCCCGCCTTGTACGCGCCGATGTGAATGAGGTCCTCCGCTCCCTTATGGGTCGCGAGGACGGAGAGGGTCCGGCGGGCCAGTTCCATGTGCTCGGGGGAAACGACGTCGATCATGACGCGCGAGTTGGACGCGAGCGGATCGACGGCCGGGAAATGGTTTTGATTGGCGAGGTCCCTCGAAAGAACGATGTGTCCGTCCAGGGTGGCGCGGACGGCGTCGGCGACCGGGTCGGCCAGGTCGTCTCCCTCCACCAGGACCGTGTAGAGGCCCGTGATGCTCCCGTTCCCGGACCCCATTCCGGCCCGCTCCAGGAGCTTGGGAAGGAGGGCGAACACGGACGGCGTGTATCCCTTCGTCGTCGGCGGCTCCCCGACGGCGAGCCCGACCTCCCGCTGGGCCATGGCGAACCGCGTGATCGAATCCATCATGAGGAGGACTTTTTTCCCTTCGTCCCGGAAGTACTCCGCGATCGTCGTCGCGAGGTAGGCCCCCCGGAGCCGGAGGAGGGGGGACTGGTCGGACGTCGCGACGATCACGACGGACCGCGCGAGTCCCTCTTCCCTCAGGTCTTTTTCGAGGAACTCGCGGACCTCCCGTCCGCGCTCCCCGATGAGGGCGATCACGTTGACGTCCGCCTCCGTGTAACGGGCGATCATCCCCATGAGGACCGACTTCCCGACCCCGCTCCCGGCCATGATCCCCAGCCTCTGTCCCCGTGCGCAGGTGAACAGGCCGTTCAGAACGCGGACCCCCAGGTCGAGCGGCTCGGCGATTCGGTTGCGGAGAAGGGGCGAAACGGGAGGAGCGTAGAGCGGATACTCGGCCGCGGCGCGGACAGCCCCCTTTCCGTCGATCGGCTGGCCCATGGCATCGAGGATCCGGCCCAGGAAGGCCGGCCCCACGCCGACGGCCGGCTTCTGCCGCCGGGAAACGATCTTGCACCCGGGTCCGATCCCGCGGACCTCCCCGATCGGCATCAGGAGGATCTGGCCCTCGCGGAACCCGACGACTTCCGCCGGCACCGTTCCCCGCCCGTCGGGAAGCTCGATCTCGCAGATCTCGCCGACGGTCGCCCCCGGGCCGTGCCCCTCCAGGATCAGGCCGACGACCTTCGTCACCCGCCCGTGGATCCGGATCGGCGTCGACTCCGCAACGGTCTCTACGTAGCGATCCAGCGTCACCGCGCTCATTGCCCGCCCCCGCCGGGCGACGGGGGCCCGCTCTCGCGCCAGACGGCCCCCAGGTCCCGCGCGATCTCGATCAACTGCCGATCGATCCTCGCGTCGATGTCGCCCATCGCGGACTCGACGATGCACCCGCCGGGGAGAACGGACTTGTCCGCCTCGACGGAAACCGCCTTGAGCCCCTCGACCGACAGGGCGAGATCCTTCTTCAGCGCCATGGCCCGCCCCAGATCGTCCGGATTCACGCGGATCGTCAGGTGCTCGCGCTCGACGGCCTGGGCGACGGCCTCGGCGGCGATCCGCTTGAGAACGTCCCCCCGCGTGGAGATCTCCCGGATCAGGATCCGCCGCGCGATGGCGATGGCGAGCTTGAGCGCCTCCCCCTCCGCCTGCGCGAGGATCCTGCGCTTGACCCCGTCGAGCTCGCCGAGGAGCTGGAACAAGCCCGCCGCGGCCGCCTCGATCTTCTCGCGGCCGAAGGCCGTTCCCGCCGCCTCCCCCGCCGCGAAGCCGCGCTCGTACCCCGCGCGCTCGGCGAGCATGATCCGCTCTTCCTCGTAGAGGACGCGGTCCGCCCCCCCGTGCCCCGCTCCCCGCGGATGGACGAGAAGGGGGGAGACCGCCGGATCGAGGGAGCCCGGCCTGAGGACGCTAGACAACCATTTCTTCTCCACCCTTGCCTCCGATGACGATCTTTCCCTCTTCCTCGAGCCGGCGCGCAACCTTTACGATGTTCTGCTGGGCCTTCTCCACTTCCGATAGCTTGACCGGCCCCTTCGCCTCCATGTCCTCCTTGAGGATCGTCGCCGCCCGCGACGACATGTTTTTGAAGAACTTGTCGCGGACCGGCTCCGACGCCCCCTTCAGGGCGAAGAGGAGTTCCTCGCTCGTGATTTCCTTCAGGAACATCTGGATCCCCCGGTCGTCCACGTTGACGAGGTCGTCGAAGACGAACATGAGCTGGCGGATCTGTTCGGCCAGGTCCGGGTTCGTCGCCTCGAGGGACGAGAGGACGGTCGATTCCACCGACTTCTCGAGGCGGTTCATGATCTCGGCCACCGACTCGATCCCCCCCACGATGTTCGACTGCACGGTCCCGGACGACTTGAGCTCGGCCTGGAGCGCCTCGTCCAGGTCTTTCAGGATACCCGGCGGGATCGATTCGAGCGTGGCGACCCGGAGGACCACGTCGCCGCGAAGCTTCTCCGGAAGGAGGGACAAAACCTCCGACGCCTGGTCGGGATCGAGATGGGCCAGGACGATGGCGATCGTCTGGGGATGCTCGATCTTGAGGAAGTTGGCGACCGTCTTCGCGTCAAGCCACTTGAGCGTCTCGAAGCCGGAGTCTTCCCCGGCGCTCGACGTGAGGGTCTCCATGATCCGGTTCGCCTTCTCCTGGCCCAGGGCCTTGAGCAGGATCTTTCTCACGTACCCCTCGTCGGCCGTGATGAATCCCCCTTCGCTCGAGAGGGACTGGTGGTACTCGGCGATGACCTGGCCGGCCGTCTCCGAGGAGATCGACCCCAGGCGGGACATGTGACTGCTGATCGCCCGGACGTCGCGGACGTCCATGTGCCTCAGCACCTCGGAGGCGATTTCCTCCCCCACGGTCGTGAGGAGGATGGCCGCCTTGTCCCGCCCCGTCAGCTTCGGCATCCTACTTCTCCTTCAACCAGGACTTGACCAGGAGCGCGGTCTCCTGGGGCCGCGTCTTCGCCAACTCGACGGCCTTCTCGCGGCTCACGCCCGGCGCCGGAAGGGCGCCGCCCCTCATCTCCGCTTCCAGCTCCCCGACCGATCGGGGAAGACCTCCCGGATACGGGAACGCGGGCGCGCGGCGGATCGCGTCCATCATGGGCCGGATGACGAAGAGGAACGCGAGCGCCAGGAAGACCGGAATGGCCGCCATCCGCCCCACCCGGAAGGCCAGCGACTTCCAGTCCGTGCCGGCCGGTTCCGCCTCGGCCGGCGACGAGCTGGTGTCGAAGGCGACCTGCGCGATCTCCACCTGGTCGCCGCGCTCCGAGCTGAATCCGATCGCCTTCTTCACGAGGTTCTCGTACGTCTTGATCGCCTCGGCCGGACGCGCAACGAACTTGCGGACCTCTTCCCCCTTCTCGTTCTTGGCCGTCTCGTAGCTCCCGTCCACGAGGACGGCGACGGACAGCTTCTTCACCACGCCGGACGGCTCGACGACGTGGGAGACGACCTTGTTGATCTCGTAGTTGATCGTCTCGTTCTGGCGCTGGGACTGGGACGCGCTCCCGCCGCCCGCCGCGGCCGGCGTCGCGCGCCTCGGCAGGTTTGCGGCGACGCCCGGAACGCCCGCCGGCTGTCCGGACGCGCCGGACGTCTTCTCCTGCTGACGCGATTCGCTCCGGGGAACGGCCGAGTCGGGGTCGAACTTCTCTTCCGTCCGCTCGACGCGGGTGAAATCCATCACGGCGGCCACGCGGGTCACGGCCCGCCCTTCGCCCACCGCCCGCTCCAGCATCGATTGGATCCGCGATTCGAGGTCCCGCTCGAAGGAGCGCTGGAACTCGGTCTGGCCGGCCGTCATCATTCCCGTGCCCGATTCGTCCGGAGGCCGGGAGAGGATCTTGCCGTGGTTGTCGACGACCGTCACGCTGCCGGGCGAGAGATCTTCGACGCTCGACGCGACGAGATGGACGACGCCCTGGACCTGGCCCGAATTGAGCGTCCGTCCCGGATGGAGCTTCAGGACGACGGACGCGCGGGCGCGCTGTTTGCCCCGGTCGAAGAGGGACTTCTCCGGCGAGGCGATGTGGACGCGCGCCTGCTCGACTTCCGAGATCTGCGCGATCGTTCGGGCCAGCTCCCCCTGGAGCGCCCGCCGGTAGTTGACCTTCTGGACGAACTCGGTGGTCCCCAGGCCGGTCCTGTCGAAAATCTCGAAGCCGACCCCGCCCTTGTGAGGGAGGCCCGCCGAGGCCAGATTGAGCCTCAGCTCGTGCACGCGCTCGCTCGGAACGAGGAGAGCGTCGCCCGAGCCGCCCACCTGGTAGGGAATCTTCTGCTCGCGGATCTTTTCGATGATCTGGTTCGCGTCCTCGGCGTCGAGCTTCGAGTAGAGGACCTGGTACTCGGGCCGCTGGGCCCAGTCCGACACGTAGTAGCCTCCCGCGACGAGGATCGCGAGGAGGAAGGCCAGCGAGACCTTCCGCCCCAGCGTCAGGGAGTTGAAAAACTGGATGAACTGCTGAATCGTGCCCGGCATCATCAATCCCTGGAAATGGTGAATCGGTGAATCGGTGAATCGGTGAATCGGAAGTCAGAAAGATCAAATCCCCATCCGTCGATCACCCCGCTTGCCTTGTCTTCGAATTCATCTCTCACGCCGCATGCTCCTTCAGCTCTTGCTCTCCCATGCCCCTATCCACCCGCTCACCGATTCACCGTTGTCAGATCTGCGTCCGCATGACCTCTTCGTACGCCTGGACGACCTTGTTCCGGATCTGCATCATCAGCTTGAACGAAAGGGAGGCCTCCTCGACGGCGATCATCGTCTCGTGGACGCTCACCGGCTTCCCCGCCACGAGTTCCGCCGCCCTCCGGTCCGCGTCCTGCTGGATCTCGCTCACCTTCTGGATCGACTCGGCCAGGAACTCGCCGAACCCCTTCCCTGCGGGGGGTGCATCGCTCACGGCGCCCGCGCTCCCCGGCGCGGAAGCGCCGGGAGGCTTGATGACCATAGGATTGATCGTCAGATCGTCCATCTTCATTCACCCATTCACCGATTCACCGATTCACCGGCCTTATCTCCCGATCTCCAGCGCCTTCAGGGCCATCCCCTTGGCGGCGTTCATCGCCGTCACGTTCGCCTCGTACGAGCGGGTCGCGGCGATCATATTCACCATCTCCTCGATGACGCTCACGTTGGGATACCGCACGATCCCCTTCTCGTCCGCGTCCGGGTGGCCCGGCGAGTAGACCTCGCGCGCGGGGCGGTCATCCTCGACGATCTCGGAGACGCGCACTTCGGAGACTCCTCTTCCCATCGCCGATCCCAGCGCGGCGGCGAACGGAGCCCCCGCCGGTTGTAGATTGGAAGCCGGCTGGGCCGTGAAGACGACGTCGCGGCGGCGGTACGCCCCCCCTTCCTCCGTCCGGGTCGACTGGGCGTTGGCGAGATTGGACGAGATCGCGTTCATCCGCGTCCGCTGGGCGTCGAGGCCGGAGGCGGAAATGCTCATGGCGGAAAAGATGTCCATTGGCTACCTCGTCCCGTCGATGGCCTCGCGGATTCCCTGGAACTTCTTGGCCAGGATCTGCGCAGCCGCGTTATAGAGGATCGTGTTCTCGGCGAGGGCTTCCATCTCGCGTTCGATGTTAACGGCGTTCAAGTCGTTTCCCGGCGAGGAATCGGGGTTCGCCTCGACCACGGCTCCGGAGCTCCCTTCCGTCCCGCTCCCCCCCATGTGGCTCGGGTGCGTCCGGACCAGGACGCCGGCGCCTTTTCCCGCGGCCTCGGCCAGCGACCGGTCGAACGACACGGCCGACGGAACGAACCCGGGCGTTTCCGCGTTCGCCAGGTTGGAGGCCACCACCCTGTGCGCGGCGCTTCGAAGGTTCAGCGCCTGGGACAAGTGGCGGATCGAAGGGTTGTTTGTAATCCAGTCCATTCCGTTCACTCCTAGTGGAAGCGATCCGGCATGAAGCCTCGAACCCAGTTTCGCAAGAGATGTTCCACTTCTCCCCTGGAGGCGGGACGATCTCTCATCCCTTTTCTTTCAAGGAGATACCGGGCGTCTTCCATGCCGCTCCTCTTAAAAGGAAGACGACGATCGTCACGGGGTCGGCAAATTCTTCCCGCTCCGCGTCAAGGAACCGGATACCCCGCGTCCCGGTACTCTCGAATCTTGTTCCGCAGGGTCCGGAGGCTGATCCCCAGGCGGGCGGCCGCGTGCGTCCGGTTCCCGCCCATCTCCTCGAGCGTCTTCAGGATGAGGTCCCGTTCCATCTCCCAGACGGAATTCCCGGCCTTCCCCTGGACCGGCTTTGCCCCCAGCCGGGCGACGCCGTCCGCGGCGAAATGGGCCGGCAGAAGCTCCCTCCCCTCGGCCAGGAGGACGGCGCGCTCGACGGCGTTCTCGATCTCCCGCACGTTCCCGCGCCAGGACTCCTGGGAAAGGAGAAAAAGGACGTCTTCCTGAACGTGGTCGATCTGCTTTCCGTGACGGAGGACGTGCTTCTTCACGAAGTGGCGCACCAGGAGCGGAATGTCCGCCCGCCGCTCCCGAAGGGGAGGGATCTCGATGGGAAAGACGTTGATCCGGTAGAAGAGGTCCTCGCGGAACCGTCCCTCGGCGACTTCTCGCCCAAGGTCCCGGTTCGTCGTTGCGATGACCCGCGCGTCCACCGGCGTCGTCGCCTGGGCGCCCACCCGGTCGATCTCGGACTCCTGCAGAACGCGCAGGAGCTTCGACTGGAGAACGAGCGGCATCTCGCCGATCTCGTCCAGCAGGAGCGTTCCCCCGTTGGCCCGCTCGAACTTGCCGACGTGGCGGGCCACGGCCCCCGTGAACGCCCCCCGCTCGTGTCCGAACAACTCGCTCTCGAGCAGACCTTCCGGGAGCGCCGCGCAGTTGACGGCCACGAACGGCTTGTCCCGCCGCGGCGAATTCTCGTGGATGAAGGCGGCGAGAAGCTCCTTCCCGGTGCCGCTTTCGCCCGTGATCAGGACCGTGGCGCGGGAGGGCGCGACGCTCTTCGCCCGGGCCAGGATCTTCTGCATTCCCGGATCCTGCGTCACGAACTCGCGCCTGCGGAACCGGCCGTTCCCGCCGCCCGGCACCGCGTCGGGCCGGTCTCCTTCCACGGCGCGGCGGACGACCGTGGTGAGCATCTCGCGGGTGAACGGCTTCAGAACGTAGTCGCGCGCCCCTTCCCGCATCGCCTCCACCGCGTCTTCGATCGTCCCGTACGCCGTCATCATCAGGACGGGCAGGGCCGGGGCCTGCCGCCGGACCTCCCGGAGGAGTTCCAGGCCGTTCATGCGGGGCATCTTCACGTCCGTGATGAGGAGGGCGAACGGCCGCTCGTGGACTTTTTTGAGAGCGTCCGGACCGGAGGAAACCGCCTCGACGTCGTACCCGTCGCGGGACAGGACTTCCTTCAGGGCGGCCCGCATCTCGAATTCGTCGTCCACGACCAGGATCGGGTTCATCGGTTTGCCTCGGACAGACGGGGCGGCCGGCCGGCCGCGGGCGGAATGGCCGTCTCCCCCCTCGGAAGGAGAAGAGTGAACGTCGCCCCTTTGCCGGGACCCGCGCTCTCGACGCTGATCGTCCCCCCGTGGGAGTGGATGATGCCGTGGACGATCGCCAGCCCCAGACCGGTCCCTCTTTCCTTCGTCGTGAAGAAGGGATGGAAGACGCGGTCCCGGTGGTCCGGCGGAATTCCCGAGCCGGTGTCCGCGACCGCAATTCCCGCGAAGTCACTGGACGATTCGCCATTGGCCCCCGGGCCGCGCGCCAGGGAGACGCGGAGGACGCCCCCGTCCGGCATGGCCTGGACGGAGTTGAGAAACAGGTTCAGGAAGACCTGGCGGAGAAGCTCCGGGTCGGCGTGGACCCGCTCTTCCCTCGGAACGTCCATCACCAGCGAGACGGACTGCGACTGGGCCAGGGGCTGAACGAACTCGAGCGACTCGTTGATGATCGGCGCGATCGGGACGGTCGCGAACGCGGGCAAATGGGGCCGGACGAACGCCAGCATGTTCGTGACGATGTGCGAAAGGGCCCGGACGCCGTTTACGACGTGATCGACCAGGTTCCGCGCGCCCGGGCGGTCCTCCAGGTCTTCCCTCAGCATTCCCGCGAAGAGTTCCATGCTCGCGAGGGGGTTCCGGATCTCGTGGGCAAGCTGCGCGACCATCTCCCCCATCGCGGCGATTCTCTGCTGGCGCTCCGCCTGGTCCTCCAGGCGCCTGAGATGCGTCACGTCCTGGATGAGAACCACCGCGCCGGGGCTTTCACGGCGGGCGAACGATCGACCGCCCTCCCGGAATCCCTCCTCGCCCCCATTTTTCAAGGGGGGGATGGAGGGGGGGGCTGCCTGGGCCAATGTTCCCGCCTCGAGCCTCGAGAGCGTCACTTGCAGCGTCCGCTCCTCTCTTTGTCCCCCGCCCACGGTACATTCGATCGAAACCGGTCCGTCCGCCGCGGCGGACGCGGACGGATAGAACCGGTCCCAGACCGCGATGCCGAGGGCCTCGTCGATCGAAAGGCCCGCCGCCCCGCGCCCCGCGCCGAGAATCCGCTCGGCCGCCTGGTTGACCGTGACGATCCGGCCGGACGCGTCCGTCGAGATGACGCCCGTCGCCAGCGAGTTGAGGAGGCGGGAGAGGTAAGCCCGCATCGCCTTGTTCTCCGCGAGCGACTGCTCGAGCGCGTCCCGCGAAACGGCCAGCTCCTGGCGAAGCTCGCGGACCCGCTCCTCCAGCCCCTGGTAGTTTTGGGCGAGGCGTTCGGACGCCTCCGTGAAGAACCGAAACGCGTCGTTCAGGAGGTGGATCCTCTCCGCCCCGGGTTGTCTTCCAGCCAGTCTTTCGCTCATCTTCCTTCCCCTGGTCCCGAACCCGCCTTTTCTCCGAACCCCAGTTCCCTGGCTCTGTCGATCAGCGCCGCCTCCGAGCGCCGCGACTGCGCGAGCCTTCCCCAAAGATCGGTCGGCCCGGCCCCGGCGGGAAGAGCGAGACCGTCCCAGATCTTCATCGCCCTCGCCCGCTCTCCCGTCCGCTCGTAACACCGGGCGATGTCGAACTGCGTTCGCCGAACGGTTTCCAGCGGAAGCGGCGTCTTCTTGGCGGCTTCATACGCTTCGCGGGCCATCTCGCACTTCCCCGCCTTGGCCCAGAGGTCCCCCAGCGTCACGGTCTGCTCGGCCCCCCATCCGGCCAGATCGTTTCTCCCGGCGGTCTTCGAGATCGCCTCCGCCATCAGGCGGCCGGCCTTCTCCGTCTCGCCGACCGAATCGAAAAAGAGCGCGGTCTGGGCGAGCCGGACCGGATCGGCGCGCGCGGACGAGTCGTTCTTCACAACGAGGGAATAGACGGCCGCCGCATCGCGGAAAGCCTCCCCGGCCTCCGTCCGCCTCCCGGCCAGGAAGAACGCGTCGCCGGTCCGTTTGAGCGCCTTGGCCGTGGCCTCCGTCGCCGGGAGAGGCCGTCCGGCCCCCCGGAATATCCTCGCTCCCTCGTCGGTCTTGCCCAAGGCGAGGGCCGACTCGACCAGGGCCAGAGAAACCTCGGCGCGCTCGTCGCGCGTCAACTCGGACCGTCCGGCAAGGGCCTTCGTCCAGGCGTGGGCGTTTTCGACGCGCCCGGCCTCGCGGTACGCGCGGGAGACGATGAGCGCCGTCGCCGTTCCCGTCTTGGACGGCGGTCCGATCCGCTCGTCGATCACCCGCACCGCCTCGGCCGCGTCGCCGCGTCCGCGGAGGAAAGAGATCCAACGTGGAACGAGCCGTTCGAGCCCCTTGCGCGCCGCGGCGTGGCTGCCGCCGATCTCTTCCTGGAGGAGGAGCGCATCGTAAGTCCGGGCGGCTTCCTTGAAATCCCCCGCCGCCTCCCTTTCCGCGGCGAGCTTGAGCTCCGCTTCAACCGTCACCCGGCTCGGCTTTTCTTTCGTAAGGTCTTTGACGAAGAATCTCTCCTTCAAGGCTTCGGCCGAGAGAGGCTCTTTGGGAGCGTTGCGGCCGTGGACGGTGGCGAGGCCGAGCCGGGCGAGCTTGCCGGCATACCCGTCCGGATCGAGCTTGAGCACGTCGCGGTAGAGTCGCTCCGCCCTGGCGTCCTTCCCCAGCTCGGTCTCCAGGTCTCCCAGCCGGACCATGCCAAGGAGGGCGAGCGGGTCGCGCGGATGGATGTTGATGAGGAGCAGGTATAGATTGCGGCCCTCGCCAAAGGCGCGGCTGACGAACGCCGCTTCGGCCGCCCGGAAAAGGAGAACGGGAAACCTTCGGGCCTCGCCGGGCCAGTCCGCCAGAAGCTTGGCGTAGACCCGCCGCGCCTCGCCGAAACGCCCGCCGGCCATCAGGCACTCCGCCATTCCGAAAAGGCCGGCCGCCACGACGCCCGGATCGCGGGCGGTCTTGTGCGCCGACTCGAAGACGGCGTGAGCCTGGTCCGGCCGCCCCTGCCTGAGAAGGAGGAACGCTTTCAGGAGCTTCGACCGGCCCGCGGACGGACTCTGGGGAAACTCGGCGGAGACGCGATCGAGCGCCCCGATCGCCTCGACGTCGAACTCGAGGGCCGCGTAGATCCCCCCAACCTGCTCGAGCGCCGCCGGCGTCAACTCGTCCGGGGGAAGCCGGTTGATAACCTCGCGAAGGTCCGAGAGGGCGGCGTTGAAGGCCTTTCTGTCGCCCGCGCCCAGACCCGCGTACGCGGTCCCGCGAATGAAGAGGGCCGCTCGCAAGACCGGCCCCCGCAAGCCTCCCGACTGCGCGAAGACGTCGACCCGATCGGCGGCGAGGGAAAAAGAACCGTCCTGCACCAGACGGCGGGCCTCGTCCAGGATCGGAAGGTCCCTCACGGATTGGCTCTCCGGCAAGACAAACCGCCCGGGGCGGACCCGGTGAAAGACCGGGAGAATCTCGTACCCTTCCAGGATGAGCGGTCTCGTCACAAAGAGACCGTCGAGGGTCGGCGCGGCCGTCCCCGGCTCCGGCCCGAGGAGGGAAAGCGCGGACAGGAGGAGTCCGCTAGCGATTGCGACGCGAGAGACCACGATTGAGTTCCTCGAGTTGGCGGATGATCTCGTTGTTCTGCTTGATGATCAGCAACTGTAGTTTCGCCTGTGTCCGCGAGGCGGCCGCGATCTGACGAAGGAGGTCGGACCTGGAAGTGGAAAGGACTTCCTCGGCCTCGGGGCCATTCTCGGCCTGTTGCCCCTGCGTCCAAAGGCGGTCGAGTTCCTCCGTAAGGAGAATGATTGTCCTGTCAGGAACGACGGCGGGCCCTCCTCCAACGGCGGCCGGCCCGGCGCTCCACGCCGGCGTCCCGGCGCAAAGGAGAAGAACGGCGGCAACAATACGGGAAAATCGCGCTTGAATAGGCAAGAAGGCACCTCCGGCGATCGCGTGCGGAGGGGATTAAATCAAGAGTTGTGCCGAGATGCGAAAGGAATGACGGATATAAAAAGGGGATGAAAAATCAATTGTTTGTGGGAGCGGGACCGTCGCAGGATGGGTCTTCGAGGGTGGTGCCGCGTCAAGAAGATGACTGACGTGAAAAACAACTGGCGGATGTTCTCAGACTTCGGAGCCTGCCGTCTGCCTCGGGTTCGATTCGGACTGAAGGTTCCGCCGCTTCATCTTCTCGACGAGCGTCGTCCGGTTCAGGCGCAGATACTGGGCGGCCTTGTTCTTGATCCCGGCCGCCTTCTCCATCGCCTGAACGATCAGGCGGTTCTCGAAGTCCTCCACGAGCTTTTCGAAATCGACTCCCTCGTCCGGAATCGACACGGAAGGAACGCCCTGGTCGCGGCGCCGGCCCAGGATCTTGTCCGGCAGGTCCTCGACGCCGATGACGCCCTCGCCCTTGAGAATGACGAGGCGCTCGACCAGGTTCTCCAACTCCCGGACGTTCCCGGGCCAGTCGTACATCTTGAGCGCCTGCATCGCCTCCGGCGAGATCCCGCTCACCGAGCGCCGCTTGTCGGCCGACAGCCGCTTCAGGAAATGATCGAGCAGGAGGGGGATGTCCTCGCGGCGCCGGCGCATGGGCGGAAGCGTGACGGGGATGACGTTCAGCCGGTAGAAGAGGTCCTCGCGGAAGCGGCGCTGTTCGACGGCCTCCTCGAGGTTTTTGTTCGTCGCCGAGATGACGCGCACGTCGACCCGGATCGACCGCGTCCCGCCCACGCGCTCGAACTCCCTCTCCTGAAGGACGCGCAGGAGCTTCACCTGGAGGTTCGGACTCATGTCGCCGACTTCGTCGAGGAAGATGGTCCCGCCGTGGGCGAGCTCGAAGCGGCCCATTCGCATGGCGTGGGCCCCCGTGAAAGCCCCTTTCTCGTGCCCGAAGAGCTCGCTCTCCAGGAGGTCTTCGGGGATGGCGCCGCAATTCACGGGAATGAGGGGACGGTCCCGCCGCGGGGAGTTGTAGTGGATCGTGCGGGCCACAAGCTCCTTTCCCGTCCCCGACTCCCCGTAGATCAGGATCGTGCTGTCGCTGTCGGCGACCCGTTCGATCATCCGGTAGACCTTCTGCATCTCGTCGCTGTCGCCGATCAGGTTCTCGAACCGGTACTTGCGCCTGAGCTGGCGCTTGAGCGAGCGGTTCTCCATCTGGAGTTGACGGAATTCGATCGCCCTCTGGACGGTCAGCACGACCTCGTCCACCTTGAAGGGCTTGGTGAGGTACTCGAACGCGCCGGCCTTGACGGCCCTGACGGCCGTCTCGATCGTCCCGAACCCGGTCAGGACGATCCCGACGATGTCGGGATTGATATCCCGAATCGCCTCCAGGACCTCGATCCCGTCCTGGTTGGGCATGCGGAGATCGGTGAGGAGAATGTCGAAGGGCGATTCCCGGGCAGCGGCGATGGCCGCCTCGCCGCCGTCCGCCGTCACGACTTCGAACTGGTTTCGTTCGAGGATCTCTTGGAGAACCTCGCGGGAATGGGGATCGTCGTCAACGACGAGAGCGCGGTGTCGGTTCATGGCGGAACCCTCCAGGGTTCTGACACACCATCATGGTCGAGTCAATTCTTTGACATTATAGAAAACTTCCAGGCTCTTTTCAAGAAATTGTTGGGAGGCGGATCGTAATAGAGGAGTCCACTTCCCATTGATGGGGAGGGTCGAAGCGGGGGGTTAGAGACGGAACCACGCATCCACACGCAAAGCCCATCCGTGGGCCAATGAATGCTCGCCGGGCGAAATTCCTGGAGTGTGGGTCGTTACTTCTTTACGAGAACCTGCTTCTGGCTCGTCCTCGCCCGGTTGGTCATGATCACCGGATCGACGATACAACCGCAGAAGATGCAGTGCCAGCCGTAGCACGACAGGCTCAGGCTGTCCTCTTCATGGTTGTGGTACCTCTCCCTTACCATCGAGGCTTGACACTTCGGGCATTTCATTGGCTTTCTCCTTCCGATGCGAGCCGGGATTCGCCGGTCTCGGACAATATAACAGTAGCCGACATGGCGTTATTCCAATTTTGCCACGCGGATAACCTTTGCACACCCCGTACCATCCAGGCTAATGCATAAACATGCTTTATTATCAATAAGATAGCTTCAAAGAGCGCGTTCTGGCCTTCCGATCACACGTTGCGTTAATGAAACATGGCGTCGAGTAGAACGCTGTCCCTTTGTTTAACTGCACGATATGTAAGGGATAACTCCGCGTCACGAAGTTGAAACGAACTGTCAGATAAATGGATGCAGGGGCGGAACGGTGGAGGCGAGGGGATAATTCTCGTAACTATTTGTCCGGGAAGGGATTATGGCCGGCCCAGCCGATCGATACCCAGCTCCCTCATTCGGCGCCAAAGAGTTGACCGACTCATGCCGAGTCGCTTGGCTGTGGGAATGATATTCCACCCTGACTGGTCCAGGACTCTCTTGATCAGCTCACGCTCGAGCGATCTAAAAGGGTCTGCCTCCCGCAAAGCCATGTCGATGATGCTGGCGTTGGGGTGGTAGATCGTCAAAGGGAGATCCTCGGGCAGGATCGTGTTCCCTTCGCAACAGGCGAAAGCGTGTTCGATGACGTTCTGCAATTCGCGGATGTTGCCGGGATAGTCGTAGTTGAGGAGGAACTTCATGGCCTCCGGGGAGATGTTGTTGATCTTCGCCGGATGAGTCTCCTGGAAGCGCGAGACGAAGTGGCGAATGAGGAGCGGGATATCGTCCCGCCTCTCCCGAAGCGGCGGCAGATGGATCGGCACGACATTGAGCCGGTAGAACAGGTCCTTTCTGAACTCTCCGGTCTCGACGGCGCGGGCAAGGTCTTTGTTCGTCGCCGCGATGAGCCGGACGTCCGCCTTGATCCGTCGGGAGTCGCCGACCCGCTCGAACTCGCCGCTCTCCAGCACCCGCAGGAGCTTGGCCTGCGTCTTCGGGGGGATCTCCCCCGCCTCGTCGAGGAAGAGCGTCCCTCCGTCGGCCAACTCGAACCGGCCCGACTTGTCGGCGATCGCCCCCGTGAACGCGCCGCGGACGTGGCCGAACAGCTCGCTCTCGATCAGTCCCTCGGAGAGAGCCGCGCAGTTCACCTTCACGAGCGGCCGCCCCTTGCGCGGGGAATGCCGGTGGAGGGCCTCGGCGATCAGCTCTTTGCCCGTGCCGGATTCCCCCGAGATCAGGACGGTCGAGCGAGTCTGGGCGATCTGCGGCAGGACGCCCAGGATCTGCGCCATCCGGCTGTTCTTCGAGACGATCCCGTGGGTCTCCGCCCTCCCGTTGGGGCGGGCCGACAGTTCCTTGATGAGCGAGATGTCGCGGAAGATCTCGACCCCGCCGATCGCCTCCCCCGACTCGTTCCGGATGAGGGCCGTCGACAGCGACACGGGAATCTCCGTCCCCGCCTGCGTCCGAAGGACCGTCTCGAAATTGGCGAGCGGCTCCCCCCGTTCGATCGTCCGGCGCAGCACGCATCCGCCCAGGCAAGCGTGCGTCCGCACCATGTCGCGGCAGGGGCGGCCGAAGATCTCGATCCGTTCGCCGCACCCCAAGAGCTCCTTGGCCGCGCGATTCATGTAGAGAAGCTGGTAGTCGAGCGAGACGGCCACGATCCCGTCGGCGATCGAGTCGAAGATGATCTGGTGGTCCAGCCGGTCGAGGATCGGCCGGGGCGGGGCGGACGAGAGGGAGGCGTCGGTTCGGACGATATTCATGGCTCCATTATAGGGAGCCGCCGCATCCGCTCCGCAACTCGATTCTTTGTAAAGATATTACGATTCGATAGACTTCGACAGACATCGTTGCGGTTGAAGAACCCCGCCTTGAAAGGCGGGGATTCTCCGACCTCCAAGGTACTTTTCGTTATTTGCATTCGCGCGCCTTGACCCCGCCCCAAGGGGCGGGGACTCGCGCGCACTTTGCGGTTCATTGCAACCGGCCCCGCTGGAAGGGTATCATTGATCGTGCAAGTCCGCCCGGGGCAGCGCATGACTCTCGTGACAGGATCGACAGGCTTCATCGGCTCCAACCTGGTCCGCCTTCTGAAAGCGGATGGGAAAGCGGTCCGCGCCCTCGTCCGGGACGCGGAGAAGGCGCGCCGCATCCTGGGACCGGAAGTCGACGCGGCCGTCGGCGACGTCTCCGACCGCGATTCTCTTTCCCGCGCCGCCGAAGGCGTCGATACGATCATCCACCTGGTCGGCATCATTCGGGAAGCGCGGGGGGCGACGTTCGAGGGGATCCACGTCCGGGGAACGGAAAACATCCTGGCCGCGGCCGTCCGGGCCGGCGTGAGGCGCTTCGTCTTCCAGAGCGCCCTCGGCACGAGACCCAGCGCCGCCGCCCGGTACCACCAGACCAAGTGGAGAGCCGAGGAGCTTGTCCGGGCCTCGGGCCTCTCCTGGACCATCCTCAGGCCGTCGCTCGTCTATGGTCCGGGGGACGATTTCACCGCCCGTCTGGCCGACGTGATCCGGCTCTCGCCGGCCGTACCGGTCTTGGGCAGCGGAAAGAGCCGGTTTCAGCCGATCTATGTCCACGACATGACCGCCTGCCTTGCGGGCGCAACGGATGACGCCCACGCCGGCCGGACCTTCGAGATCGGGGGCCCGGACGTCCTCACCCTCGATCAGATAGTCGAGGAGATCGCACAAGCCCTGGGACGCCGCCGCTCGTTCGTTCACGTCCCGTTCCCGTTCGTCCGTCCCGCGGCGAGGCTCTTCGAGATTTTTCTTCCATCGCCGCCCGTGACTGTCGATCAACTGACGATGCTGGGCGAAGACAATGTGTGCGCGGAAAACGCCGCGCCTTCCCTCGTCGCGACGCCCCTGGTCCCGTTCCGCGACGGGATTCGGCGGGTCTTCTCCGGTTCGGCCGGGGAAATTCCGGCTTCTCCGGTCTGAGGCGGCCGAGAGGAGACCCGTTGAAGAACCCCTCTTTGAAAGGCGGGGTTCTTCAACCTCCGCGGCGGACTGTGCGGTTCAAACTCGAATTCGTGGAAAAGCCGGAATGGTTCCTGCCATCGATTCCGTCCTCCGTTTGTTGAACACGCTCTTCAAGCAGGGACGGTTCTACAAGCCCGACCATCCGATCCTGCGCGCGCGAATCGACGAGATCCTCTCCGCGCTCGAATCGGCGTGGACGTGGACCGAGGGAAGAACCTTGTCCGTCGGCGCGCTGAAGGGGAAGTTCCTGGTCAACAAGGAAGCGCCGGGGCGGATGACGCCGATCGTCCAGAGCCTCACGGAGATGTTCGAGGACGCCGGTCTTCTCGCGCTGGAAATCCGGGAAGGCGTGACGGCCCAGGAGATCGGCCGTCTGGCCGAGGCGATCGGTCTCGGCCGCCAGCGGGTCCGGGCGGCCGGGGGGATCGCGGCCCTCGTCCCTCCCGCATCCGTCCCTCACATCGTCATCCGCGCGGCGGACTGGGAAAAGCTGCTCGAGGCGGGGAGCGTGGCCGCGGGAGACTCGACGGACCAGCGGCCTCTCGAAGAGCGCCTTCTCCAGGCGATCATGAACGGATCGCCTCTTGCGGCCGGACCCGGGCCCGCGAGCGCCGCGCCCATGGCCTTGGCTTTGCGCGGGGCCGTGGCGAGGAACCCGCGCCTGGCCCAACGGATCGCCGCCGTCGGATCGGCGATCGCACGGAGCGGCGAGACGACCCAGCCGGACGCCGTCGTCGATCTCTTCGAACGTCTCGACCGCTATTTTCAAGCCCTTCCCGCCCAGGAGCGGGAGATGCTTCTCGGCCGCATCGCGGACTCGATTCCCGCCCCCTCCGAGCCGGATTCCGGTCAAGGCGCCGGCGCACCCGACCGCGTGGACCGGCTGATCGACGAATTCGCTTCCATCCAGTTCCTGGACGTCATGGCGTCGCTGGTCGTCCGCGAGGGGAAGGCCTCGGAGCGCCTGCGCTCCGTCTTTTCGAATCTCGCGCCGGAGGAGGTCGAGACGCAGATCCTCCCGCGGGTCCGCGCGGAGGGGGAACGCGCCCGCCGGGGAGAAGGGAAGTACCCGTCCGGCGTCTGGAAGAGCGTCGAGCAGCTCCTCCTCAGGCGGTCCGAATCTTCCTACATGGGCTCCACCTACGCTCAGTCGCTCGACTTCCTGGCGGAAGACCTGCTCGACGTGGAGGCCACGCCCGAAGCGGCGGCGAAGGCGCGGGAACTCTCGCCGACCCTTGCGGACGATGCCATCGAGTGGAACAAGGCCGTCGTTCTCCTGGAGCTCCTCTCGTTTCAATCCGATCCGGAATTTTTCCGGCGGACGGTAGAGGACCTCGTCGAGACGGCCCAAGCGTACGCCGCGTCCGCCCAGTACGACCGGGCGCACAAGATCGTCAGCGATCTCCGGAACGTCTTCGATCTCTCGCTTTCGGAAGACCCGCTCCAGGGCGTCCTCGCCGAGGTCATCTCCCGTTTCCGCGTGGAAGACGCCGTCGCCACTCTCATGGATTCCTTCGAGGAGATCCCGGAGGCGCAGAGAGCGGCGGCGGAACTTCTTCTCGCCCGGTTCCCGGAACGGTCGGCCGCGGTCCTTCTTCCGAACCTCTTTCAGGAGACCCGCCGGCGCGTCCGACGTTACATTATCTCGGTCCTGATCGCCCTCGGCCCGCCGGTCATTCCGCTCGTAATGGAGAGTCTGGATGACTCCCGGTGGTACGTTATCCGGAACGGCATTCACGTACTCGGGGAGTTGAAGGCCGAGGAGGCCGCCCTCCCCATCTCGCGCCTGGCTCGCCACTTCCATGAGCGGGTCCGGCAGGAGGCGGTGGCCGCGCTCGGCAAGATCGGATCGCGCCGCGGCCTTCCGGTTCTGGGTGCGATCGTGGAGAAGGAAGCGTGGCTGGCCGCCTGGCCGGGCCGAAGGGACGAGTCGCTCCGTCTCGCGGCGGCGCGGGCGATCGCGGAGATCGGCACCCGGACGGGGCGGCGCGAGGCGGCGGACCTCCTTAGAAAGGGGGCCGCCGCGAAGAGCCAGGAACTCCGCGATCTATGCGAGGGTCTGCTCGCCCGTCTCTCCCCCCACGGACACGAAGGTCTTGAGCCCGCGGCCGAGACATCCGACGGCCGCGAGGAGGAACCGGATGCCTGAAGCGATCGAGACGCTCGTCCGCGACCTGGCCCTCGCACTCCGCGTCCGGGCGATGTACGCGGCCGATCACGCCTCGGCAAAACAGGCCTTCAAACGCCTCTTTCAGACCCTGCAGGGTCTCCTCGACGAGAAGAAAGAGGTCCGGATCGGGGCCGTCGGCGGAGAACTTGTGGGGGAAGGCTTGCGGAGCGACCGGACCAACGCCGTCTCCGCAAGCCTCGTTCGGCTCCTCTCGTCGCGGCAGATCGACCTGCTCATTTTCCAGTCCGGGGTGACGGCCGAGGCGCTGGGCGCCTTCCTCGACGTCATGGCGATCCGGCCGGCCGACCTCAAGGAAGAGGGTATCCCCGCCATCCTCTCCCGCCGCGGCGTGACCCGCATCGCGGCCGGCCAGATCGATCTTTCCGGCGAGACAGCCGCGCCCCTCCCCGCGGACGCCGACCTCTCCGCGTTCTACCGGGGGGGCGTGGCGATCATCTCGGAGGTCATCCGCGAGTTCAGCGCGGGAAACCGGGCGCAGGTTTCCCTGGCCAAGGAGATCGTCGGGGGAATCGTCGGCGCCGTCGAGAAGGACCTGGCGGCCCTTCCCCTCCTGGCCACGCTTCGAAACCACGACGACTACACGTTCACGCACGCCCTGAACGTTGGAGTCCTCACGGTCGCCCAGGCCAAGTCGCTTGCCCTGCCCGAGCGGGACCTGTTCGCCGTCGGGATCGCCGGCCTCCTCCATGACCTGGGGAAACAGCGGATCCCCCCCGAGATCCTGGGAAAGCCCGCGCTTCTCACGGACGACGAGTTCGCCGTCATGCAGATGCATCCGATCTACGGGGCCGAGGCCGTTCGAAACGTCGGGACCGTTCCGGACCTCGTCACGACCGTGGCGTTCGAGCACCACCTGGGGATCGATTTCTCGGGCTACCCCAGGCTCGGCCGGCGATGGACGCTCAACCTCGCCTCCCGCCTCACGACGATCGCCGACTCCTTCGACGCCCTGCGGACGAACCGGCCCTACCGCTCGGGCATCACGATCGAGCAGGCTTTCGACATCATGCGCGCGAAGAGAGGGTCACTCTACGACCCGGAGCTGTTCGACAACTTCGAGCGGCTGATCAAGTCGCTCGCGGGAGCGGGAAAGGGCGGCGGGCCGGGTTAGGGCCACGAAAGGCTCATTGAAAATTGGAAATTGTACATTGGAAATTGTAAAGCGAAAGAACTGAGAAGAAGTTCCCCACTTCGCGATTTACACTTTTCGTCCAGCCTTTCACTTTGAAATTTCCAATTTCCAATTTCCAATTTACAATCGCTCTTGCGACCTAACCCAACCTGCATGACCGCGGGTAAGCCCCAAACAAAATGCTTCGTTATTTACGATTTGCAATACTAGCGGAGTCCTCGAACTTCTCCCGTGGCCGGATCGAGCGCGATCCGCGCCGTCGCCGGAACGCTGGGGAGGCCCGGCATCGTCTGGATGTCCCCGGCCAGGGCGTACAGAAACCCCGCCCCCGCCGAGAGGCGGACGTCGCTGATGGGGACGATGAATCCGCGGGGGGCGCCCCGCGCCTCCCGGTCGTGCGAGAGGGACAGGTGCGTCTTCGCCATGCAGATGGGGAGTCCGCCGTACCCGGACCGGACGGCGTCGGCGAGGTTCCGGCGGGCCAGGGGCGAGAGGGCGATCCCTTTTCCCCCGTAGATGTCTCGGACGATCCGCTCCATTTTCCGCTCGGCAGGCATCTTGTCGGGATAGAGAAAGCGGAACGCGGACTTCCGGCGGGCGGCCTCGATGACCGCTTTCGCCAGTTCCGCTCCCCCCGGGCCTCCCTCGGAATACGCCGTGCAGGGCGCCGCGTCCGCGGCCCCGGCCCTCCGCGCCGACCGGCAGACGAGCGCGACTTCCGCCGGGTCGTCCCCCGGAAAAACGTTAACCGCCACGACGCCCGGAACGCCGTGCCTTTTCCCGATCTGGATCATCCGGACGAGATTGGCCATGCCCCGGACGAGGGCTTTTCGATCGGCGCCGCCTCCGTGGTGCTTGAGCGCGCGGACCGTGGCCACGATCACGGCCGCGTGCGGCTTGAGACCCGACACGCGGCACTTGATGTTGAAGAACTTCTCCGCGCCCAGGTCCGCGGCGAACCCGGCTTCGGTTACGACCGCGTCGGCCAATCGAACGGCGGCGAGATCGGCCAGGACCGAGGAATTGCCGTGGGCGATGTTCCCGAAGGGGCCCGCGTGCATGAGGACGGGCGTTCCTTCGGCCGTCTGGACGAGGTTCGGCAGCAGGGCGTCCTTGAGGAGAGCGGCCATCGCCCCGTGTACATCGAGGTCGGAGGCCGTGACGAACGTCCCGTCCCTCCGGCGTCCGACGACGATCCGGCCAAGGCGGGCGAGAAGGTCCGGCCGGTCCTTCGCGAGAGCGAGAATGGCCATGACCTCCGACGCGGCCGTGATGACGAACGATCCCTGCCGAAGGGGGCCGTCGGCCCGTCCGCCGAGACCGGTGACGATCTGCCGCAGGGGCCGGTCCTCCATGTCCAGGGCGCGCGGCCAGAGAGCCGTCCGGGCGTCGATCTCCAG
>JACPZO010000134.1 GCA_016195465.1 Nitrospirota bacterium | reverse complement strand
GGCCGCCCCGGACAGGTCGCTATTCAGTTATCAAAGAACCGATCAACCGGCCAAGGCGGACATAAAACCCGCCTGCAATTTTCACCGATCTCTTGGGGCGGGATTCAACCCCATTCCATCGGGCGCAATGAATTGCGCCCCTACATCACCCACACATTCGGGCGGACACATAGGTCCGCCCCTACGTGGGCGAGGCATGCGGCGCCCCTACAACGGGCGGACATGCAGGTCTGTCCCTCTGTGCCTCTGTGGCATTCTTTCCCATTCACCGATTCACCTTCTCACCGCTCCTTCGCGAGCCACCGGCCAAGAGTCCCCGATACCCGCCCGCGCTCCACCCAAAGCTATTGGGCGGCGCCAAGGCCGCCCAATAGAACCGGCCAGCCGGAGGCGAAGCGAAAGCCCGAAGAGACGCCGGAGATCGTGAGCGGGCGCGTCTTGTTCGCATCCCACCAAGCGCGGAGCTTGCCGACCTCCGCGGCCAGCTTGGTCCAGTCCTCGGGCGTGATGGCGCCGCCCCCTCCGCCCGCGGCGGTGTAGAAGGCGAGCATGAGGTCCTTCGGGTCCTCGCCCAGATACTTCTGCCGGTACCGGGCGAAGACTTCGACGTGACTCAGGATCGTCCGCATGGCTTCCGCCTGCTTGAGGACATCCGGGTTCCCAACCCCCACCCACTTCTACGCACCGGTTTTACGCGGTCCTTTCCCGATGAGTCGGGCCGGTGTCGCGTACCCTATTCTCCCTCATCGTCCAGTCTCCGTCCAGATCCGGCGGGAAGCCCAGCTCTGAGCGGGTCGGCAACCCAAAAAGACCCCTTGACTGAACATTGCCTGTTGGCTATCGTGTCAACTCATGGAGATACGGCGATACACGACCGCAAGCGGGCGGTGCCCCGTCGACGAGTATCTAGACCGACTCCAAAAAGAAGAACGCGCGGAGGTCATCGCCGTTCTGGAATCTCTGTCGAGAGAGGGGCTGAAGACCCCGCTCGTCTCCATGCGACACATCGACGGGAAGCTTTGGGAATTGCGAATCTCGCGGACGCGGATCTTCTACGTCGTCGTTTTCGGAAATGCAATGGTCTTGTTGCACGCCTACAAGAAACAAGGGCAGAAGGCCCCCCACGGCAAAATCCGCACGGCTCTCCAACGCATGGCGGACGCGCTGACATGAAGGAGAAGGCGATGAAAAAAACCGCTATGCGCGACAGGCTCAGGCGCCATCCTTTGCTGGAAAAATACGTCAGGAAACAAAGCAAAGACCCTGAGTTCGCGGCCCATCTTGAACGCGCCAGGCTCCGCGTTGCCATCGCCCGCGCCATCAAGGACGCGCGCGAAAGGGCCAAGCTCACCCAGGCGGAGCTGGCCGAGGCGCTTGGGACAACGCAGTCGGCCATCGGGCGGATGGAGAGCTTGCGAGACAAGCGACTCCCCAGCCTCGATTTGTTGGCCCGGATTGCGGCCGCAACGCACCGGCGGCTCGTCGTTGATCAGCCGGGCGTCCACTTTGAGGTGACTGTCCGCAGGCAAAGAAAGCCCCTTCTACCGATCGTTCAAGCGGAAGCAACACCCTGACGGGCATCCCAGACCGGGCTTTTCCTCCCACTCCCCCCAGCACCCGCCCGGGGCGGGGGGTGGCCGCCCCGGACAGGTCGCTATTCAGTTATCAAAGAACCGATCAACCGGCCAAGGCAAACATAAAACCCGCCTGCAATCTTCACCTCAACGGCCCGCCGGCGTCTGGGAGCCGGCCAGCCGCCGGAATTCCTTCTCGTCGATCGTCTTGACGCCCAGGGCGCGGGCTTTGTCGGCTTTCGATCCGGGGTCCTCCCCCACGACGACGTAGTCGGTCTTCTTGCTCACGCTGTCCGTGACCTTTCCTCCCTCACTCTTCACCATCGCCGCGGCCTCTTCGCGCGGGATCGAGATCGTCCCCGTGAAGACGAACGTCTTCCCGGCAAGGGTCTGGCCGGATCTCGGAGCGAGCTTTCGTTCATCCTTCATCCGGACGCCCGCCCTCTCCAGCTTCTCCAGGACCTTGACGTTCCGAGGCTCCCGGAAATGGTCCGCGATCGCCTGCGCCACGATCGGCCCGATCTCCTCGACCGATTCGAGTTCCTCCGCCCCGGCGCGGCGGAGAGCGTCGATCGAACGGAACCTGTCCGCCAGGATCTCGGCCGTCCGGACGCCGACGTGCCGGATGCCCAGGGCGAAGACGAGGCGGGAAAGCGGCCGGTCCTTGCTTCCCTCTATTGCCGCGATCAGGTTCCGAGCCGACTTCTCGCCCATCCGCTCCAGAGAAACGACCTTTTCTTCCGTCAGCGCATAGAGGTCCGCCGCGTCCTTGACCAGACCCTTCGTAAGGATCTGGGCGACGATCGCCGGCCCCATGTTCTCAATGTCCATCGCGCTCCGGCCCCCGAAATACTCGATCGTCCGCTTGAGCTGGGCGGGGCAGGACACGTTCGTACAGCGCGACGCGGCCTCCCCTTCCTCCCGCACGACGCGGCCGCCGCAGACGGGACAATCTTTCGGCATCTCGAACCGCTTCTCGTGACCGGTCCGCACGGAGGTCACGACGCCCACGACCTTGGGGATCACTTCTCCCCCCCGCTCGAGGATCACGCGGTCGCCGACCCGGACGTCCTTCCGCCGGATCTCGTCCTCGTTGTGGAGCGTGGCCCGCTTGACCGTCACGCCTCCGAGCGGGACCGGCTCCAGGTGCGCGACGGGCGTGAGCGTTCCCGTCCGCCCCACCTGGACCTCAATGGAGAGGAGCTTCGTCGTCGCCTGCTTGGCCGGGAACTTGTAAGAGATCGCCCACCGCGGGCTCTTTCCCGTCGCGCCCAGCCGCTCCTGGAGGGACACGTCGTTCACCTTGATCACCATCCCGTCGATCTCGTACGGAAGAGCGTCCCGCCTCTCTTCCCAGGAGTCGCAGACCCGGATGATTTCCTCGACCCCGCGGCAGACGCGGATGTTCGGGTTCACCTTGAATCCGAGCGTTCCGAGAAAATCGAGGCCCTGGGCGTGAGTCGGAAAAGCGGGTGCCCCCCTTCCGGGAAGATAGGCGTAGAAGAAGGCGTCCAGTCGGCGGCCGGCAACGTCCCGCGGGTCTTGAAGCTTGAGCGATCCCGAGCAGGCGTTCCGGGGATTGGCGAAGAGCGGCTCTCCCGCGTCCTCGCGTTCCTCGTTGGCGCGATCGAACGCCTTCCGGGGCATGAAAACCTCCCCCCGCACCTCGAACGCGAGACCCTCGCCTTCCGCCTTCACGGAAAGCGGGATGCTCCGGATCGTCCGCAGGTTCGCCGTGATCTCGTCTCCCGCCTCCCCGTTGCCCCGCGTCCCGCCCACCCGGAGCATTCCTCCCTCGTATCGGAGGGCGACGGCCACGCCGTCGATCTTGAGCTCCACGACGTATTCCGGGACTTCCGCCCCCAGAAAACGGGCGACCCGGTCGTGGAACAGGGTCAATTCTTCCTTGGAGTACGTGTTGTCGAGCGAGAGCATCGGAACGGCGTGACGGAAGGGCGGGAAGACCTTCGTGGGCTCGCCGCCGACCCGCTGGGTGGGTGAATCGGGAGTGACGAGCTCGGGATGGGCTTTCTCGATCGCTTTCAGTTCGTCGACGAGGGCATCGTACTCGGCGTCGGAGATTTCCGGAGCGTCTTCGACGTAGTATTTCCGATCGTGGCGCCGGATCGCCTCGCGGAGGCGCCGCGCCTTCCGGCCAATGTCCTCACGCGCCATCAGTCGGACGCGGCCCGCGCCCACGGCGGGGCTTGGGCCTCCACCCGGTTCCGGCCCCGCTGTTTGGCGTAGCGGACGGCCTCCTCGACGCTCCGCACGAGGCTGTCCACATGATTCCCGTCCTCGGGGAAGATCGCGACGCCCGCGCTGACCGTGATCCGGCCGCCCGGCTGGTTCACGGCGAGCGGCATCTCGTGCGCCTCCACCTTGCCCCGGACGGTCTCGGCCACGCGGGCCGCCCCTTCCCGCGCCGTCTCGGGAAGAATGACGGAAAACGCCTGGCCGCCGACGCGGCACGGAATGTCGACCGCCCGCGTGCTGTCCTTGACGAGGCGGCCCACGATCCGCAGGACCTCGTCGCCGGCTTCGTGTCCGCTCGTCTCGTTGTAGCTCCGGAAGTGGTCGATGTCGAGCCAGACGAGCGAGAGCGGCCGGTGGAAACGCCGGGCTTTGTTGATCTCCGTCTCGAGGTACTTGCGGAAATACGTGGCGTTGTACAGGCGCGTCTGCATGTCCACGTCCGCGTGGAGCTTGACCTCCTGGAAGAGCTGGTGGTTCTCGATCGCGATGGCCGAGAGCTGTCCGACGATCCCCAGAATGCGCTTGGACATGGCCGTGACCTGTTCCATCTCGCCCATGACGATGACGCCCAACAGCGAGTCCCGCTGGACGACCGGAGACACAACCGTGAGCGGAAGGTCCTTGTCCCCGGCCCTCCGAAGTCCCTCCCGGATGAGGATGCTCTCGTTCTGGAAGTCCCCGGCGTCCATCGTGATCCGCTTCAGCGCGGCCGTCCCGATCCGGCCCTCGCCGATCCGGACCTCCTTGATATCCCGCGCCGCCTCCGCATTCAGTCCGATCGCGGTCCGGAGAATCAGGATGTCCCCCTGGGCCGACCCCTGAGCCGAATAGAAGAGAACGAGCCGCGCGTCGGTCAGACTGCGGACGATCGTCACGATCGCCATGTGAATGTCCTTGAGGGTCACCGAGGACGTCAGGTTTCGAAGAAGGTCCGGAAGGACGGCCAAGACGCGGGACATCTCGGCCCGCTCGCGCCGGGCCGTCTCCGCCTCGGCCGCGAGGTCCTTGAACGACTTCTGGAGGTGCTCCATCGACCTCTGAAGGTCGACCTGGCCGGATTCGGCGCGGCGAGAGGGAGCGCTTCCGGGCCTCCGGCGGACCCGGCCGACCAAGTACCCCGCCAGAAGCGACGCGGCGATGGCGGCCATGACCGAGAGGGTGGAGGTCGAGAAGAGGGACTCCATGCGGCTAAATGACCGTGATGCCCGCGTACCCGACGACGCTCGTGTCGTCGCGCGTGACATCGCCCGACGTGGCGTACGCCACGAGGTCCGCCCGCGACGCGCCGAGCGACCGGGCCGCCGCGAGCATCACGACGGCCGGAATGTAGCCGCACATCGTGATGCCGTGGTCCTCCACGGTCCGGTACAGGCCCTCCGGGTCCATGGCGACGATCCGGTCGATGGCCAGGCGGTCCTGTTTCTCCGCCCGTTCCCGCGACTCGAAATGCGTCATGTCGCTCGACGCGACGATCAGGACCTCGTCGCCCGTCTTCCGGATAGCCCTGGCCAATCCCTGGGCCAGCGCGTCCGCGTCCCGGTAGGGAAGGTGCTTGAGCACGACCGGCAGGATGGATGCGTCCGGCCTCATGGCGTGGAGAAAGGGGACCTGCACTTCAAGGGAATGCTCTCCCCGGTGGGCCCGATCGTCGAAGCGAACCGCCCCGACCTCGGCCTTGAGCGCGGCGGCCAAGCCCGCGTCCAGCGGCACATTACCGCCGGGATAAGCCCATTCTCCTTCGCCCATCACGGCGATCGGATCTCCCAGACCCGTATGGTTCGGCCCGACGATGACCACCCGCCGCGGAATCTCGATTAGGCGATAGACGGCGGCGGCGGTCGCGCCCGAATAGACGTACCCCGCGTGCGGGACAACGACCCCGCGGGCCTTGAGCTTGGTTTGAACCTTCTCTCCCAGGAGAGTCTCCACGGTCCGCCGGAGAGTCCCGCTTTCCCCCGGATAGAAGAGCCCCGCCACCGCGGGAGAACGCACGGTCATCGAACGGCCTCTTCGCCGCGCAGGCACGGGACGGACGCGCGCGGGGTCGCCTCGCACAGCGGATCGGGGACGGCGAGGCGTTCCGACCGGACCATTTCGAGACGGTCCTCCGAGAAGACGGTCGCCGACTGCCAGCAAAGGGTCACGATCTTCACGCCGTGGGGATAGGCGCGGAGCGGGCTCTCGCGGGGAATGACGACTCTCGACGTGGCCAGCTCGAACTGGTGCGCTTGATAAACGATGATCGAAGGAAAACCCGTCTCGCGCGCCAGGATAAACGGAAACCCCATCCGGATCGGGACTCTCCGAATCCTGGGAGTAACCCGCATTTCGATCCAGCTCAGCCCTTCGCCCCCGACGCATATGGTCGATGAGCCCCCTTCCGAATCCCATCGCGCGGACGGCTTCCCCCGTCCTCCCGTGACCGGCTCCAGGAGGAAGCCCCTTTTCTCCTCAAACGCCCCGATCGCGTGGATGCGTCCGACCTCCACCCGATCGCCGCCCGGCGCGGCAAAGCGGGCGCAAAACCAGCCCCCCAGCGTAAACCCGGGCAGGATCTCCAGTATCTCGAACGTGCGGGCAACGAGGCGCCGGGCGGACTCCAGGCGCACGAGGGAGAGAATGATGGCCATTTCGTTGGAGGGGGCATTTTCTTGAGGCACGGGTATCCCTCCGCGCTTGTCTCTTCAAGGAATGCTTTAATTTTAGAGTCCCCCGGTCGGGAAGTCAATGCGCCTCCGATCCGAGGGGAAAGATATCCATTGACCTTCGAATGTTTTCGGACGGAAGATGCGGCCGGGAAACATGAATGCGCGCGCCGGCGCATCGGCCATCGGCCGGCTTCTTTCCAATTTTTCCTGTACCGATTTTTCCTTGACAAGCTCCGCGGCCTTCCTTATTGTTCCCTCGCTTCCCCCCCTTCCTCGCCGTTGAGGAGAAATCGTGTCGGGACAAAGTCGTCGGCGGCAGTACGCGCAAGGTCTCTATCCGACCGCGTTCCCTCGTCTCTTGCGGGGCGAAGGCGCTCTCGCTTACACGCATTGCCTCTCCCCATCCGACAGGATGCTGAAAAAGTCCATCCATGGCTTTTTCAGGCACGGCCCAACGCTTTCACCGAGTCTTCCCTTTCCGGTTCGCGCACCGTCGATGCGGATTCTCCCCTCCTTCGGGTCCGAGGTCCCCGCCTGCGTCCCCGCTCCAAACGGCATCGCGAAGATCGTTCCCGACCCCATCAACACGACAAGTCGATTCCTGGGAGGTTGAGAGATGGCTCAAGCAGCGGTCCACCACGGGGAACACGAAACGAGTTTCTGGCCCCTGCCGACGGGCCTCGGAATCCTGCTCGTTCCGATCGCCCTGACGGCCTATTTCGCGTGGCAGGTGAAACCGGTCGCGGTCCTCCTCGGCGGCGGGGCCTTGGCCCTTCTCGCAATCGGTCTGGGGGGCTGGGTCCGCGAGTTCTTCACCCGTGGGACGGACGAGGGGGTCGGGACGATCGCCGTGGGCGCGTTCATCGCCTCCGAAGTCGTCATCTTCGGGACCATGTTCGTCGCTTTCTGGATGGGCCGGATCGTCTACGCGGATCAGTGGGCCGCCTGGATCCCCGGGAATCTCAATCTCCGGCTGGCCCTGTGGCTGACGTTCATCCTGTGGGCATCGAGCGGTACGATCCTCATGGCCGAGAGAGCGATGGAACGCGGATACAAGAACGCCTCCCTGTCATGGCTGGCCGTGACGTTCGCCCTCGGACTTCTGTTCGTCGTCCTCCACATGAACGAATGGCGCCACCTTTCGGAAGGCGGGTTCGCGCTCGGCTCCAACATCTACGCGACGACGTTCTATTCGCTCACGGGCGTCCACACGTCGCATGTGGTCGTGGGACTCGCCATGCAGGTGTTCCTCATCGGCGCCGTCGCCACGGGCCTCATGACCTCCGCCCGGACGACGTTTTTCCGCGCGTCGAGCCTCTATTGGCACTTCGTCGACATCATGTGGCTCATGGTCGCGAGCAACGTCTACCTCGTCGGAGGCCTGCGGTAGGATGAAGGCGCCGATCGCCCTTCTTTTTCTCGTTGCCTGGGCCGCGGCGGCGGAGGCCGGCTACAACCGCCCCGCCCTCCAGGACGCGTTCGATCCCAACGCGCTCAGGATCGACGAGGGGTGGCACCTTGGCCAGACCGTTCCCGACGTCTCCGTCCAGACCGAATCCGGCCAGTCCCGGCTCTACGATCTCATCGACGGCCGCCCCACGATCCTGATCCTGGCCTACTACACCTGTCATGGGCCCTGCCCCACCACCATTCGGAACCTGCTGGAGGCCGTGCGGCCCCTTGAAGGCGGGAACTACCGCGTCCTGGTCCTCTCCTTCGACAAGAACGACACGCTGGAAAACATGAGGCGCGTCGTGCGGACCGTCGGTCCCGTTCCCTCTTCGTGGACGTTCGGCCTGCTCTCTCCCGAGGACAGCCAACGGCTCACCCAGGCGGTCGGATTCACTTTCTTCTTCTCCGAGCGGGACCGGGCCTTCATTCACCCGACGGTCCTCACGTTCCTCTCTCCGAACCGCGAGGTCACGCGCTACCTCTACGGGACCTCTCCACGGGAACAGGACATCCGCCTGGCCCTGGCCGAATCGAGGGACCGGATCGGCAGGTTGAACGAGCTCGTCGACATGGCCGCGCTCGTCTGCTACCGCTACGACCCTTCCCGGAGCCGCTACGTCATCCATCCGGCGCTCATCTTCGGCGGCATCGGGCTGGGCGTCTTGGGCGTGACGGGCATCGTATCGTTCATGTACGGCAGATCCCCCAAAGGAGGTCGCAAACAATGATGGAGACGCTTCTCTTCGTTCCCGGCGGACCCCTCGCTTGGGCCGGCGGAAAGGCCCCCGTCGCCTACCCGGCCCAGTTCTGGGACCAGATCTTCAACATCTGGCTCGTCATCGCCCTCATCATCTACGTCCTCGTGGCTCTGCCGATGATCTACTTCCTGGCCAAGTACCGCTACCGGAAGGGCGTCAACGAGGAAGGCGCCCATGAGGAAGGGAGCTTCGGGATCGAGATCCTCTGGACGGTCGTCCCGCTCATCGTCGTCATCTACCTCGCCACCCAGAGCTTCGCCAACTACACGCAGCAACGGACGCCTCCGCCCGGCTCCCTTCCGGTCAAGGTACAGGGGATGATGTGGGCTTGGAGCTTCGAGTACCCCAACGGCAAGAAATCGGTCAACGATCTCTACGTCCCCGTCGGGAAGCCCGTCAAGCTCCTCCTCACGTCCACCGACGTGGTCCACGCGTTCCATATCCCCGAAGCCAAGACGATGGAGGACGCCGTCCCGGGGCGCGTCACGACGATGTGGTTCCAGTTCAACAAGACGGGCGACTTCAGGGCCTTCTGCCGCGAGTATTGCGGAACGCTCCATTCGATGATGCTGGCCACGATCAAGGTCGTGAGCCAGGAGGAGTTCGACAAGTGGCTCCAGCAACCGAGCTAGAAGGAGGCCTATGATGCAAGAAACCGTCCCCGTTCAAACGCCGTGGTACAGGGCGAGTTT
>JACPZO010000133.1 GCA_016195465.1 Nitrospirota bacterium | reverse complement strand
CACGTCATGGCCCCGGAGCAGGGAATCTCGCTCCCGGGCGCGACGATCGTCTGCGGCGACTCTCACACGGCGACGCACGGGGCCATGGGGGCGCTGGCCTTCGGGATCGGGACGAGCGAGGTGGAGCACGTCCTCGCGACATCCTGCCTCGTCCAGAAGAAGCCGAAGACGATGGAGATCCGCGTAGAGGGCCGCCCGCATCCGGCCGTGACGGCCAAGGACCTGATCCTCGCCGTCATCGGCCGGATCGGCACGGCGGGCGGCACGGGGTACGCGGTCGAGTTCACGGGGGAGGCGGTTCGCGCCCTCTCGATGGAAGGGCGGATGACGCTCTGCAACATGGCGATCGAGGCCGGAGCGCGCTCCGGAATGGTCGCGCCCGATGAAAAAACGTTCGAGTACTTGAAGGGCCGGCCCTACGCGCCCAAGGGGGCGGACTGGGACGCGGCCGTCCAGTCGTGGAGAGCGCTCCCGTCCGATCCGGGGGCGCCGTACGATCGTTCGATCGTCGTTCGCGCGGAGGAGATCGCTCCGCAGGTCACGTGGGGGACGAGCCCGGAGATGGTCGCGCCGATCGACGGCCGGGTCCCCGACCCGGCGGACGAGAAGGATCCCGTCCGCCGCGCCGCGATTGAAAAGGCCCTGGGCTACATGGGCCTCTCGCCGAACACGCCGATCACGGAGATCCCGATCGACCGCGTCTTCATCGGCTCCTGTACGAACGGCCGGATCGAGGACCTGCGCGAAGCGGCCCGCGCCGCGAGGGGAAAACGGGTCGCGGCCGGCGTCTCGGCGATGGTCGTCCCGGGCTCGGGCCTCGTGAAAGAACAGGCCGAGAGGGAGGGGCTCGATAGTATCTTCATTGAGGCGGGATTCGAGTGGCGGGAACCGGGGTGCTCCATGTGCCTCGCCATGAACGACGACGTCCTCGCCCCCGGCGAAAGGTGCGCCTCGACCTCGAACCGGAACTTCGAGGGTCGGCAGGGAAAAGGCGGGCGCACGCACCTCGTCTCCACCGCCATGGCCGCCGCCGCGGCGGTCCAGGGGCGCTTCGTTGACGTGAGAAAGGAGCAGTGATGGAGCCGTTTACCGTTCTCGAATCCGTTGTCATGCCCCTCGACCGTCCCAACGTCGACACGGACGCGATCATTCCCAAGCAGTTCCTCAAGACGATCGAGCGGACGGGGCTGGGGAAGAACCTTTTCTTCGACTGGCGGTACAGGGAGGACGGAAGCCCGGACCCGGCGTTCGTCCTGAACGATCCCGGCTACCACGAGGCGCGGATCCTTCTCGCGCGTGAGAACTTCGGCTGCGGCTCGTCGCGGGAGCACGCCCCATGGGCGCTCCTCGACTACGGCTTCCGCTGCATCATCGCGCCGTCTTTCGCCGATATCTTCTACAACAACTGCTTCAAGAACGGGATCCTCCCGGTCGTCCTTTCCGCGGACGACGTGGACCGCCTCTTCCGCGACGTTGCGAAGACGCCCGGATGCCGCGTGAGCGTCGACCTCGCGTCCCAGACGGTCATCGCCCAGGACGGATCGGTCCACGCCTTCCAGATCGACCCCTTCCGGAAGGAATGCCTCCTCAAGGGATTGGACGAGATCGGCCTGACCCTCCGGCACGAGCCGGAGATCGCCGCGTACGAGACCCGGCGCCGCGCCGAGGCCCCCTGGCTGTTCGCCCTTGCCTAGTTGACTCGGCGAGCCCTTACTGACTACATTAGTCACATCAAGCTGGCCCTGGAGGACCCCATGAAGACCGCGACGGTTTCCAAGCTCAAAGCCACCCTCAGCGAGCAGCTCGCGCGCGTGAAGGCCGGAGAAGAGGTCGTCGTGACGGAACGAGGCAAGCCGATTGCGAGGATCGTCCCCTTGAGGCCCCAGGCCTCGGCCACCAGCGCCCATCTCGAGAGCCTGGCCCGAACGGGACTCGTGAGAATCGGGTCCGGCAGGCTCCCGAAAGACTTCTGGAAACTGCCGCGCCCGAAGGACGCCCGCGGCGCCGCCCTCAAAGCTCTTTTGGACGAGAGACAGGAGGGACGTTGAGGTTCTGGGACGCCTCGGCGGTCATCCCCCTCTGCGTATCGGAGCCGCGGTCGGCCATCATGCGAAGTCTCGCCGAGCAAGACGCGGAGATCGCGGCGTGGTGGGGAACGACCGTTGAATGCTGTTCCGCTTTCGCGCGCCTCGTTCGGGAGGGCGTTCTGATGGCCGCGGGAGAAGAGCAGGCGCGGCGCGTCATGGAAACACTCGCGAAAGAGTGGACGGAGATCGAGCCTGCCAAGAGCGTCCGCGAGAAGGCTATCAGGCTTTTGCGCGTTCATCCGCTTCGAGCGGCCGATTCCCTGCAACTCGCTTCGGCGCTCGTGTGGGCCGGCGTCGATCCAAGCGGACATGTGTTCGTCTGCCTCGATCAAAAGCTTCGCGATGCCGCCCGGAAAGAAGGCTTTCGGGTCCTGCCGGAGTCGTGATGCCCCGAGCAAATCGTCTCGCCCGGTCGCTCGTCCTGGACGAGATGTTCGACCTGGAGCTTTACAAGCGGCTCCGGGCGATGACGGACGGCGGCCTCGCGCGGATGCTCGACGATCTCATCCCGATCGAGGTCAAGCACGTCAATTTCTGGCAGGAGTTCTTCGACCTGCGCGTGGACGGCCTCGACTTCGGCCGGTGGGTCAAGCTCGGCCTGATCGCGGGGCTCTGCCGCCTCTTCGGCACGACGGCCATTCACCTGGTCCTCGAGGCCACGGAGATCTACGGCCTCCGGAAGTACCTCTCCATCTGGGACGTCTACAAGGACCAGCCGCTCGGCCAGGCGGTCCGGGAGGTCCTCACCGACGAGTTCGAGCACGAGGACGCGATCGTCTCGGAACTCGTGGAGCGGAAGATCAATCCGGAAAAGATCAGGAACGTCTTCCTGGGATTCAACGACGGCCTGGTGGAAATCCTCGGCGCCGTGAGCGGCTTCTTCGCCGCCTTCGGCGAGGCCGCCTCGGTCCTCGTCGCGAGCCTCACGGTGGCCGTCGCGGGCTCTCTCTCCATGGCCGCCGGCGTCTTCGCCTCGACCAGTTCGGAGAAGGAAGTCGTCCGGATGGAGCGCGGAAAGGCCCGCTTCCTCGGAGGGGGGAGGGAGACCGCTCCCGACGAGGACAAGCCGCTCTCCCTGGCCTTCGTTGTGGGCGTCAGTTATTTCATCGGCGCGATGGTCCCCGTCATTCCCGTCCTCTTCGGCGCCCGGAGCCTCGTTCTCTCCGTCCTCATGGGGGGCGGCATGGCCGTCCTCGTCTCGCTCGTCCTGGCCTACCTGTCCGGAATGGACGTGAGGAAGCGGATCGCCATGAACCTGCTCATCATTACTCTCGCGGTGAGCGTCACCTACGCGATCGGCCTGGCGGCCAAGAGCCTGTGGGAAATTTCCGTCTAGTGTCATCGGCGGGGGCCCGAATGCCGCGCCCGAAACTGTCCGACCGACAACGCGCGCTTCTCCTCGAAATCGTCTCTCAACCGACGGCCCCGTTCCGGGAACACCGCGTCGCCGCAATCGTGAAGCGGACCCTTGAGGAAGCCCGCGTGCCGTTCTTCGAGGACCCAGCCGGGAACATCGTCGTCGGCGTTCCGTCCCGATCGGCCTACGCGCGGCTGGTCCGAGAGAAAAGCAGGGAGCCAATCCGCCTCTTCATGGCCCACATGGACCATCCCGGCTTCCACGGCCTTTCATGGACCGCGGCGGACCGTCTCAAGGCGAGGTGGCACGGGGCGTCTCCGATCAGACGCCTGATCGGGGCCCCTGTCTGGATCGCCGCGGCTGATGGGAACGAGGTCGGCGGCAGGATCGCCGCGGTGAAGCTGGCCGGGTCCGGCTGCGGGATCGACACGGCCGAGATCCGCGTAGACTCAGCGCCCCTCCCGCGCCGCGAGGCGAAGACGGCCTTCGGCGGCTTCCGGTTCAGGTCTTCCGCCTGGACAAGCGGGAACCGCCTGTACGCGCGGGCGGCCGACGACCTCGTCGGCGTCTTTGCGCTCGTCTGGACGGCCATCGACGTCTTCTCCCCCAGGAAACGATCCTCGCCTCCGTTTGTCGGCCTCCTCACGCGGGCGGAGGAAGTGGGGTTCATCGGCGCCATCGCCCACTTCGAGCTGGGCTGGCTCGCGCGCGCCGGGAGGCCGATCCTTTGCGTCAGCCTCGAAACTTCCCGCACCCTCCCGGGGGCCAAGATCGGCCGAGGCCCGGTCGTTCGGCTGGGGGACCGCCAGACCGTCTTCAACCCGGGGGGAACGGCGGTTCTCTCGATCGTCGCGGATAAAACGCTCGGGAAGAACCACCAGCGCCGGATCATGGATGCCGGGACGTGCGAGGCGACGGCCGCGCTCGCGTTCGGCTTTCCGGCCGTCGGAATCTCCGTCCCTCTCGGCAACTATCACAACCAGTCGATCGAAGGCGGTCCCGACAGCCGAGGCCCCGGCGGCCCCGCTCCCGAATTCGTGGACCTCCGGGACGTGGCCGGCGAAATCGCCCTGTGCGCCGCCCTCCTGAAAGCGGGCCTCCCGTGGGCCGACCCATGGCAGGCGCTCAGGAACCGCCTCCGAAAACGCTTCGCCGCCTGCCGGCCGTTGCTCGACGGATAGACTTCTTTGGGCTTGCCGAACGGGTGCGTCTGGCCTAATGTACCCCCCGCCCCCAGTCTTCTT
>JACPZO010000029.1 GCA_016195465.1 Nitrospirota bacterium | reverse complement strand
CCTCGTTCCGGGACTCGATCAACTGCCGGGCGGCGAGATCCTCGGCGGCGTGTTCCATCGAGTCAATGACGATCCAGTCGACCTCCTCCTCCCGGAGCCCGTAGGTGGGCTTCACCTCGACCGATTGAGAATGGCCCGTGCGCGTGTCCCGCGCCGTGACCTGCAGGAGACCGTCGACGTCGACCTGGAACTGGACCTCGATCTTGGGAATCCCGGCGGGAAGCGGCTCGAGACCCTTGAGCTGAAACCGGGCCAGGGAGCGGTTGTCCTCCACTTTCTCCCGCTCTCCCTGAAGGACGTGCATGTTCACGATCGTCTGCCCGTCCACGTACGTCGTGAAGACTTCCGTGACGGAGACGGGAACCGTCGTGTTCCGGTCGACGATGCGCGTCATCACGCCCCCGAACGTCTCGATCCCGAGAGAGAGCGGGATCACGTCCAGGAGGAGGACGTCCTTCCGCCGTCCTTCAAGAATCTGCCCCTGGATCGCGGCCCCCAGCGCCACGACCTCGTCCGGATCGATCTCGGTGTGCGGCGCCCGGCCGAAGACCTCCGCCACCCGCCGCCGGACCAGAGGGACGCGCGTCGAGCCGCCCACGAGGACGACTTCGTCGATCTCCCCGGGCGTAAGCCCCGCGTCCCGAAGGGCCTGGCGGCAGGGAGCGATCGTCTTCTCGACGAGAGACGAGACGATCCCTTCGAACTCCGCGCGGGCGAGGGGACGCCGGTGGGTGCCCCCCTCCCCGGGGAGATCCACGACGACGGTGGTCTCCTCCCGGTCGGACAAATCGATCTTCGCCCTCTCGCACGCGCGCCGCACGCGCTCGGAGAGGAGCGGCGTTCTCGAAAGGCGGTCCGCATGACGGGCCAGGATGTCGGCGAGAACGACCTCCATCAGGGCCTGGTCGAAGTCGTCTCCGCCCAGATGGGAGTCGCCGCCCGTGGCCCTCACCTCGAAGACCCCCTCCCGGAGCTTGAGGATCGAGACGTCGAACGTCCCCCCGCCCAGGTCGTAGACGGCGATGTTCCCCTCGGCCCGGCGGTCCAGCCCATAGGCGAGCGCCGCGGCCGTCGGCTCGTTGATGATCCGCATGACCTCCAGGCCCGCGATCTTCCCCGCGTCCTTCGTCGCCTGGCGCTCCGAATCGTCGAAGTGGGCGGGGACGGTGATGACGGCCCGCCGGACCGGCTCTCCGAGGAAAGCCTCCGCCTGGCGCTTCAGTTGGCGCAAGACGTGGGCCGAAACCTCGGGCGGCGTCACGACCCTGTCGTCGACGCGAATCCGGACGACCTCCCGGCTGTCCGGCGAGAGGGCGTACGGAATGTACCTGAGTTCGTCCTTGACGTCGTCGTACCCCTTCCCCATGAGCCGCTTGACGGAAAAAAGGGTGTGCTCGACGTCCTCGCCCTTCCGGGCCTTCGCCGCCTCGCCGACGAGGATCGCGTCGCCCTTGAAGGAGACGACGGACGGGATCAGCCGCCGTCCCTCTGCGTCGGGAATCACGCGGGGGTGGTCGCCGTCCACGCAGGCGACGAGGGAGTTTGTCGTGCCGAGGTCGATGCCGACGATCCGGCCGCTCACGCCGCGGTCTCCAGTGCGCCGTCGATCTCGCGGAGGGTCGTCTGAAGGTACATCTGCTCGGAGAGGGCCGAAGCGAGCCGGTCGAGGACGCCGCCGGCCGCGGACGGAAGCTTCTCGCCGTCGGTTTCGGCGATCGCATCCCATTCGCCGGACAGGGCCTTGAGGGTCTCTTCCTGCCCGGCCAGGAGCGCGGCGAGCTTTTTTCGATCCCGTTTCAGACGCTCGCTGTTCTCGGGAGTCCCGCCTCCGCGCCGGACGAGATCGACCTCCTCCCGGATCCGGAAGAGGTCGTCCATCAAGTGGGGCGGAATCCGCTTCTTCATCGACTCGACGTTGACGCCTTCGATCAGAAGAAGAGTCTCGATCCTCTTGATCGGATCGCGGATCTTCCGGTAGGCCGTGTTCAGGGCGGAGGCGACGCCCTGGCTGATCTCCCGCTCAAGCGGGCTCGCCGTCCGAAAATAGTCCGGGTGAAACTTCCGGGCCAGCTCATGGTACTGCCGCTCGATCGACCCGGCATCCAGGCACAAGTGTCTCGGAAGGCCCAGGATCTCGAAATCGGTCCGCCCGTCCTGCAGGGGCTGGATCTTGGAGCAGTTCCGGCAGAAATGGCCCCGGCCGGGGTCATCGTGGCAGTTCCAGCAGAGGTCGGCCGCGCGCGTCTCTTCGTTACGCGGCCGAGCGCCATCCGGGGCGCTCATCGGCCGCCGGCCGCCGGATCGGAGTTCCGTTGGGAAAGGAAAAGTGGAAACGGCACGATGCGGGACGTCAGACGGAGAACGACGTTCCGCACCCGCACGAACCCGCCGCGTTCGGATTCCGGAACTTGAACCCGACGTCCGGCAGTTCGGTCGAGTACTCCACTTCCATCCCGTTGACGTAGAGGTAGCTCTTCTTGTCGACGAAGACCCTCAGGCCGTCGAAATCGAAGACCTCGTCCCATTCCTTCGGCCCTCCGGCGTCGAAGTTCATCACGTACGACAGGCCGGAACACCCCCCGCCCTTGACTCCGATCCGGAGGGCCTGGCCTGTTTTTCCGTCTTTTTCCATCATCCGCTTGAGTTCTCGAATGGCGTTAGGCGTCAAAATAATCATTTTTCTCCCCATTCCGGCCCGGATTCGTCGCCGCCCTTAACCGGGGCAGGACCCCTCCTCGGCAAAAAAGAACCTCTTTTCGCGGGGCTGGGCCTTGCCCCCGCCTGTTTATGTATTAACTATAAGGTCGGCGACTCCGGTTTTTCAAGTCCTGCCGGCGGCCGCCCTTTCAAACCGCAGTTGTCGAGCCGTCGGGTAACTGGGTAGAATATCACAAGGAGCGGAATGGAGCAGATGTCAGACGACAAGACAGCGGTCGACGTCAAGACCGCAAACGAACAGTTCTACCGGGCCTTCGAGAAGCGGGACCTGGACGCCATGGACCGGGTGTGGAAGCATTCCTCCGAGGTCCGGTGCGTCCATCCCGGCTGGGACGTCCTCGTGGGATGGAACCATGTCCGGGGAGGATTCGAGCGGATATTCCGGGGCGTCGAAGGGTTCCGGATCGCCCTGGGGGACATCACCGTCCACCAGAGCGGGTCCTTGGCCGTCGTCACCCTGACGGAACACCTGATGGGGCAGACCACGAGCGGATCGTTCGACGCCATGATCTCGGCGACGAACGTCTTCGAAGTGTCGCGGGACGGAGCGTGGCGTCTCATCCACCATCACGGGTCGCCGATCATCCGGAACGAGATCGCGGGCGCGGCCCGCGCCCCGATGGTCCATTAGGAAAATGCGGCATTTCAAATTGAAAATTTCAAATTGACAATTTTCAATTTACGCTTCGATCGAAGCGATATGCCGGAGCCGGTGATTCTGGCGATCGCGCGGAGCCGGGGGGACACCAGGCCATGATCACCGACCTCTTCGGCCGCGCGCTGGATTACCTCCGCGTCTCGGTCACCGACAAGTGCAATCTCCGGTGCGCCTACTGCATGCCGGCGGAAGGGGTCTCCCTGGTCCCGCACCGCGCCGTCCTGACGTTCGAGGAGATCGAGCGCCTCGTCGGCGTCTTCGCAAGCCTGGGCGTCCGGAAAGTCCGGGTCACCGGCGGCGAGCCTCTCGTCCGCCGGGGTATCGTGGACCTCGTCGGACGGATTGTCCGGACCCGGGGAATCGAGTCCGTGCCGATGACGACGAACGGCCTCCTTCTGGCTCAGTACGCCCGATCGCTCAAGGACGCAGGCCTCTCCCGGCTCAACGTTTCGCTGGATACTCTCAAGGAGGACCGTTTCCTGGAGATCACCGGAAACCCGGGCCTCCAGGCCGTGCTCGCCGGACTCAGAGCGGGCCGGGCGGCGGGGTTCGATCGGATCAAGATCAACGCCGTCCTCATCCGGGGCTTCAATGACGACGAGTTGTTCGACTTCGCGGATCTTGCGGACGAGTGCGACTTCGACGTCCGCTTCATCGAGTACATGCCTTTCGGGGGGACGACGTGGGAACGGGGCAAGTTCATGCCGGCTTCGGAAGCCGTGGCGCGGCTCAAAGAGAAATTTCCGCTTGAACCGATCGAGAAGAGATCGTCTTCGGATCCCGCCTATGCCTTCCGAATCCCCGGCCGAAAGGGATCGATCGGCTTCATCGCTTCCGTTTCGGAGTCCTTCTGTCAAAGCTGTACCCGCCTCCGCCTCACGGCCGAAGGAAGACTCATCCCCTGCTTGCACGCCGATGTCTCGCTGGACCTGCGGGAACCGATGCGGAAGGGCGCCACGGACGAAGAACTCGCGGCGCTCATTCAAGAAGGCGCCAGGCTCAAACCCAAGGCTCACGAGGACTTTCTGAAGGATTTCTCGTCAGAGGCCGCCCGAAGGCGGAAGATGATTTCGATCGGCGGCTAGCCCCGCCGTGGAACGGTCCCCCAAACCGGCGGCGGGAGCATGCTGGGCGGCGAGGGCCCCACAATATTTTTGACTTTTCTTCGCTTTTTCGCTAAAAATCTGACCCGTGTGGGGGTCGAATCGCCGGGACCTCGATCCAGCACCCCCCTAAGGACTATCGAAAACAAGAAACACAAGCAAAATCAGCCTGTTGGGATCAACAGGCCTCCCCTGGCAAGGGGATAGAGCAGTATGGATTCCAAGCGATCCTTGAGTTGAACATGAGGCCCGAGAGCCGAAAGTCCTGATTGATTTGTTTTTTCCCAGGGGCTAGGATATACGCCGTTTCTTGTAGCCTGTACTCAAACTCTTTTTCGAACGGGAGGGAGACAGGATGGCCGTAAAGAAGAAATCTAAAGCTAAGAAAGCGCCGGCAAAGAAGAAGGTCGCGAAGAAACCGGTCAAGAAGAAGAAACCAGCCAAGCCGAAGAAGGCCGCCAACAAAAAGGCAGCGAAGAAACCGGCAAAGAAAACCCCGGAAAAGAAAGTCGCAAAGAAAAAAGCGGCCGCGAAGAAGAAACCGGCAAAAAAGCCGGCGGCCAAGAAGAAAGCCGCTCCAAAACCGAAGAAGGCGGCTGTTGCGCGCGCCCCGCGTCCCGCCGGAGAGGCTAAGTCCGCTCCTTCACCCGCCCCCCAGCCGGCCAAGCCGGCGGAACCCGCGGCGGGCCCCGGAGAAGAGCGGGCGGGCATCGTCTCTCACTACTACTCGCATCTGTCCGTCGCCGTCATTCTCCTCGAATCCGGCGCGCTTCGCATTGGAGACGTCGTCCACATCAAGGGGCATACGACGGACTTCAAGCAGAGAATCGAATCGATGGAAGTCGACCACATCCGCGTCCCCCAGGTGGCGGCGCCGCAGACGTTCGGTCTTCGGGTGGGAGAACACGCTCGGGAACACGACGTCGTATTCAAAGTCACGGCCCTCGCCTAGCGCCGGAGATCCTTTCCGGGCGCGGGTAATCGTTCCAGGAGCGGGCGCGAACACGGGAGCCCCGCTCCTGGAGCACAACGGGCTGGTCACGGAGGGACCGAATGCCGACGATCGGGGAGGCCGCTGAAAGGATCCGGCGCGATCGGAGGTCCGGGGCTTCGGAGATCGCCCGGCGCGCGGCCATCATCCTGGCCGTCGCCGCCGACAACGCCCGGACCGACCACGCTCTCCGCCGAAACATGGTCCGCCTTGGGAGGACGCTTCTCCGGGCCCAGCCGACCATGGCCTCTCTCCTGAACCTCGTCAACGACGTCTTCCTCGCGTCCGAATCGCCGCGAAATCCTAAAGAACGGGTCCGCCACGTGCTCGAGACGTTCTACAGCGAGCAGGATTCGGGACCGCTCCGGATGGCGGTCCACTTGGCCCGGCTCCTCAAGCGGGGCGGAAGGCTCCTCACCCACTCCTACAGCTCATCCGTCGTTCAGACGCTTGCCGTGCTCCGCCAGAGGAACGACTTCCGAACGCCGCTCAGGGTTGTCTGCACGGAGTCGCGCCCCCTCCTTGAAGGTAGGAACACGGCGCGGCAATTGGCTCAAATGGGGATCAATGTGACGTTTGTCGTGGACGCGCTCGCCGGTGAGTACCTGGAGGAGGGCCGGGTTGACGCGATGGTCGTCGGCGCGGACACCGTCTTGGAGAGCGGCTTGGTCAATAAGTGCGGAACGGTCGGCCTAGCCCGCGTGGCGGCCCTTCGGAAGGTCCCCGTCTTCGCCCTCGCGGGCCGGGACAAGTTCCTTCCACCGCCCCTGGCTCACCACATCCTGATCCGGTCGGAAGACGAAGCGGAGATCTGGCCGCGCCACCCCTCCGGCATCCGGCTGGAAAACCGCTACTTCGATCAGACTCCCCTGCCGCTCATCACCTCGTTCGTTACGCCCGGCGGATGCCTCTCGCCGGGACAGGCTCTCAAGGCAATGAGGAGCCGGGCCGCCCATCCCCTGCTCGCCGGCCGGGCGCACTAAGAGCAGGCTGCTGAAAAACAGCAGCCTGCGCGCGGCGCAGGGATGCACCGCCAAATCGCGAAGATAAGGGTCAGGAACCTGGAGACAAGACCTGGCGGGCGAATTCGTCCAACCTCGACTCCACGAGCGACATGGTCTTCTCGATGTTGTCGTGGATATTCCCATCGGTGATTCCGAAAGCGCCGAGAATCTCACGGGCCTCGCGGTATCCCTGGCGGATGCCGTCCCGAACGCTCTCGAGTTGTGCCTGGAACCCCGGAGTATCCGAGGACTCCGCGCCGCCCGCGTAGCGAAACGTCTTGATCGCCAGGTCGGAAATCCGATCGGCCGTCGCCTCGGGGGACGTGTCGAGACCCAGATGATGAATCTGCCGGGCCGGACCGGGAAGAACGACCCTCTCGTGAACCTTCCCCAGGACCCGCCGGTAGAAAACGATTTGCGCCTCCGCCGCGTCCAGACGGCCCAGGGTGATCCGATCACCCCGGCCCCCTTCCTCGGCCGGCGCAACGGCCCGGGGACGTTCTTCGGACCGGTTCAGGACCTTGAAAGCATTGCCTACAGGAAGAAGTTCCAAAGCGACGACCTCCGCGCCGGACAGTTCCTTACGCCATCCGTATCGGGCGGAGGTCCGTCAAACATTAGAACTTTTTTCAGAGAGGAATGCGGCCGAAACGGAGGTCGGGAAATCGCTCAGAACAGGCAGAACCGTAGGCCCATACCGGGAGCCGCGTCAGGGCTTCTCCGCGGGACGCGACGATCCGAGAAGGAGGTCGATCGCCCTTTTCCCAGCCTCGCTGTCCCAATCCCTTTTCCCCAGCGCAAGGGCGATTTCCCTTCCGTCGCGCCCGATAACGTACGTCGTGGGGTGGGCCCTGATCCTGTACTGCTTCGACACCTCGCCGGTTCCGTCGTAGATCACGGGAAACGGAATCGAAAATTCCTTGACGAACGGAGCGATCGTATCCTTGGGGCTCTTGTTCTGAATGACCAGGAGAACGGCCAGCCCCTTGTCCCCGTACGCCTCGTGGACCGTCTTGAGGGAAGGCAACTCCTTCCGGCAGAGCGGTCACCAGGTGTTCATGAAGTTGAGAAGAAGGACCTTCCCCGAGAAATCTTTCGGCGAGTACGTTTTCTCCGAGAGGTCGGCGAGGGCGAAATCCGGGGCCGGCTCGCCGTCCAGCTCGCGAAGGCTCATGTCGAAGAAAGCCCTGGAGAGATCGCCCTCGGCCCCTCCCGTCTCCACGGGAAGAAGAAGGCTCGAGGCCAGGACCGCCGAGAGAAGCCCGGTCCCCAGGGCTGAAGAACGAGAGCGAAGCAGGGGCATGGATAGTTTCCACCGAAAACGAGAGCGGAGAGGATGCCGATTCTACCCGCCGCGGGCTGGACGTGCAAGCGTCATTGACAGCGTCACCGCGCCGTTGCTATGATTTTCATCGACCCACCGGCTCTCCCGACGGCCCGCTCCGCAACCCATGGCCCATGAAAAGACACCGGCCCAACGAAGGAGGACCTCTCACCTGAAGCGCCATTTCCCGCGCAATTTCGCCGGCGCGGCCGCTTTCTTGCTCTGGCTGGCCCTTCCAACTCCGGCGGCGGCAGCCACCGCGCCCGCCGCGCAAGTCATGGGGAAGGACGGCGCACCGATGGCGCTTGTTCCCGGCGGTGCGTTCAAGATGGGAAGCCCCGAAGGGGCCGGCGGGGACGATGAGCGTCCCCTTCACGACGTCTCCCTCTCTCCGTACTACATGGACGTCTACGAAACGACGAATCGCGTCTACCGGAGATGCGTCGACGCCGGCGCCTGCACGCCCCCGGAGATCAGGACGTTCTTCGACGACCCCCTCTACGCCGACCATCCCGTCGTGAGCGTGGACTGGGAGCAGGCCTGGAAGTTCTGCGCGTGGGCCGGAAAGCGCCTCCCCACCGAGGCGGAATGGGAGTTCGCCGCGCGGGGCCCCGACGGACGGATTTATCCTTGGGGAAACGAGTGGGATCCTTCGCGGGCCAACTGGAACGGAGGGGAAAACGGCGACGGAACCGTCGGAACGAAACCCGTGGGGTCGTATCCGTCCGGCGCGAGCCCGTTTGGCGTTCACGACATGGCGGGAAACGTCTGGGAATGGTGTGCCGACTGGCACAATGCGGAATCGTACGCAAGCTACCACGAAAAGACCGATCCGAAAGGACCCAGGTTCGGTACCGTCAAGGTCCTGCGAGGCGGGGGCTGGAAAGGGAACGGCAAGGAGACTCTTCGCGCCGCGAACCGATTCATGGACCGGCCGTTCGAGGAGTACTCTCTCTTCGGCTTCAGGTGCGCCGCGACGCCTCCCGGCGTTCCGCCGCCGGACCCGAAGACGCTCCCCTCTCCACCGGTCCGCGACGACTACGAGGACATTCCGGAGTGAGGTAGTTGAGTAATTGGGCGGCTAGATTGTTGGGAATCTCCGATCGACCCATTCACCATTTCACCCATTCACCTATCCTAAACGTTCTGATTGATGACGAGCAGGCGCGGCTCGGTCATCTCCTGGATCGCGTAGCGAAGCCCCTCCCGGCCGAACCCCGAATCCTTCACGCCGCCGTACGGCATGTTGTCCACTCGGAACATCGGGTAGTCGTTGACGATCACTCCGCCCACCTCCAGGTGGTCGAACGCGTAGGCGATCCGGCCGATGTCGCGCGTGAAGACGCCCGCCTGAAGCCCGTAGATCGAGTCATCCACGGCCGCCACCGCCTCCTCGAACGTCCCGTACGCCGTCAGCGTTACGACCGGACCGAACACTTCAAGACATGACACCTTGATCTCCCTGGCCGCGTCGGAGATGACCGTGGGCTCGATCACGTTCCCCTTTCGCCGTCCCCCCGCCAGGACCTTCGCGCCGGCCGAACGCGCCTCGGCGATCCATGCCTCGACGCGGTCGGCCGCCTTCGAATCGATCAAAGGACCCACGACCGTCTTCTCGTCCATCGGATCGCCGACGGCGATCTTCTTCGCGTGCGCCACGAACTTCTTCAAGAACGCGTCGTAAACCCGCTCTTGAACGTAGATCCGCTGAACCGAGATGCAGACCTGCCCGGCGTTGGCGAAGGCGCCGAGCGCCAACCGAGGCGCCGCCCAATCGAGGTTCGCGTCGTCGTGGACGATCGCTCCGGCGTTTCCGCCCAGCTCGAGCGTGACCTTCTTCTTCCCGGCTCGCGTCTTCATGTCCCAGCCCACCGCCGGCGAGCCCGTGAACGTGAGCATCTTGATCCTGGGGTCGGTCACGAGCCGATCGGCCACGGTTACGGGCGCGGGGACGACGTTCAGCAGACCGGCCGGCACGCCGGCTTTCTCCGCGATCTCGCCGAGGAGAAGCGCCGTCATCGGCGTCTGTGACGGCGGCTTGAGAACGACCGTGTTCCCCGCGGCGATGGCCGGCGCCACCTTGTGGGCGACGAGGTTGATCGGGAAATTGAACGGGGAGATGGCCGCGATCGGCCCCAGGGGGACCTGACGGACGATCCCGATGTACCCCTTCGCCGCGCCCGTGATGTCGAGCGGAATCACCTCTCCACCCGACCTTCCGACCTCCTCGGCCGCGAGCGTGAACGTCAGGGCGGACCGGTCCGCCTCGGCGCGCGCGAACGCGATCGGCTTCCCGGATTCCGCCGTGATCGTCCGGGCGATTTCTTCCCTGCGCTTCCCGATCCCCGCGGCGATCCCCTGGAGGATCTGCCGGCGCTCGTGGGCCGACAGCTTCCGCGCGGAGGCGGCGGCCTTCTCGGCCGCCTCGACGGCCTCGTCCATCAGGCTGTCGTCGGCAACGCAAACACGGGCGATCGTCCGCCCCGTGAAAGGGTTGACGTCCGGGATCGTCTCCCGCGCCGTTCGCCAGGAACCGTCGATAAGGAGTTTGTGGGACTTCATGCGGGATTTCTCCTCTTCGCGGGAAGGGTTTGGCGGCAGGAGCCTGGTTCTCCTGCTCTTATCAAGGCGTGGTCTTCTGGATGCAAAGAGGGGTTAGGCTTGTTCGTAGGCCTTGATGAAGTCTTCCCTGGAGATGCCTGACTGGGTGCAAATAGTGCGCAACGTAGACGCCTTGATGAACGAGTGGTTCGGCATCGTAAGAGGCGTCCCGGTCCCGTCCGGGTTCTCGCGGAACATCGAAATGTGCTCCTTTTCCCGGACGACCCGGAACCCCAGGGACTCCAAAGCCTTGACCACTCGGCGCTTCGGAGCATCGACCGGGAATTTGGGCACTAGACTTCAATTCCCGCTTGAGTGACGGATACCTCCAGGACAGGTGGGTCAACCTCCAGGACTTCGTTGCCGAATGTCTCGATGTGGAAGCGGATCGCGGATCTAGCATCGTCCAGCGCCTCCTCGTATGTGCCACCCTGGCCCACGACAACCCCCTTGAGGCCGAGAGGATACGCTACGAATCCGTCTGGATGTTTCTCCACTACGAGCAGAAATTGTCTCATGGCATAGACATGATAGACACGCGAGCGGCAATGAGTCAACTCCGGGATGTTCCGCCCCCCGACTCATCCCGGCCCGCGGGGGATCAGCGCACCAGCTTCTTCCACCGGTGGCGGATGATCGTGCGGCGGAGCGTCATGATCGCGCCGGTGGGGTCCAGTCCCTTGGGACAGGCCTCCTGGCAGGAAAAGATCGTATGGCACCGCCAGACGCCGTGCTCGCCGTCCACGATCCGGAGCCGCTCCTCCGTCGCGCCGTCCCGCGTGTCCTGGACGAAGCGGTCCGCGTTGAGAAGCGCGGCCGGTCCGAGATACGCGTCGTCCGTTCCCCCTACGGCGCAGGCCGACGAGCAGATCCCGCAGAGGATGCAGTCGATCAGCCCCTCCAGCTTGTCCCGGTCGTCGGGCGACTGCGTGCGCTCCTTCTCCGGCGCGGGCTCCCCCGGAACGAGGAAGGGGCGGATCTTGTTGTACTTCTCCCAGAACGGCCCCATGTCGACGACCAGGTCGCGGATGATCGGAAGGTGCGCGAGCGGCCGAAGGACGATCGGGCCGCCTCCCAGCGGCTCGACCTGCGTCTGACACGCCAGACCGTACCCTCCCGCGATGTGCATGGCGCACGAACCGCACGCCGCGGCCCGGCACGACGCCCGGAAGGCGAGCGAGGAGTCGAGCCGCTCCTGGACATAAAACAAGGCATCAAGAACCGTGAGGCCCGGCCGGACAGGGACCTCGTACTCCTGGAAGCGCGGTTCTTCCCCCTCGGCTGACGGGTCGTGGCGGAAGATCTTAAACGTCGCCGAGCCGCCGCCCACGTCAGTAGACCCTTTCAGCGGGCTCGAAGTAACCCAGTTCGACGTCCCTGTAGGACAAGCGCGGCCCTTCGGGCGCGAGTGCCGCGAGCGTGTGCTTGAGCCAGCCCGCGTCGTCCCTCTTCGGGAAGTCGGTCCTCGAGTGCGAACCCCTCGATTCCTCGCGCGCGAGCGCCCCCGCCACGACGGCCTCGGCCACGTCGAGCGATCCGCCGAGCTCGATCGTGCTCCGGAGTTCCTGGTTCAGGATCTTCCCCTTGAACGAAACGCCCACCCGGCGGTACCGATCCTTGAGCTCCCGGATCTTCGCGAGCGCCGCCGAGAGATCCGCGCGATCCCGGAAGATGCCGACCTTCTCCATCATCGTCTTCTTCATTTCGTCCTTGATTGACACGGGGTCCTCGGCTCCGCCGCCGCCCAGGAGCCGCTCCACGGCCTCGCGCCCGCGGGCCGCGGCCTCGGCTAGGGCCTTGTCCGCGCTCGCGGGGCGGACGTGCCCCGCGATGAACTCCGCCATCGCTTCCCCCGTGATGGCCCCGAAGACGATCGTGTCGAGGAGCGAGTTCCCGCCCAGGCGGTTGGCCCCGTGGACCGAGACGCAGGCCGCCTCGCCGGCGGCGAAGAGACCCTTGAGGGGCGAAGCGCCGGAGCGGTCAACGTCGATCCCGCCCATCGTATAGTGCTGGCCCGGCTGGACGGGGACCGGCCGGTCCGCCGGGTCGATTCCGGCGAACCGGATCGCGAGGTCCCGGATTCCCGGAAGCTGTTTCTGGATCTTCTCTTCTCCGAGATGCCGGAGGTCGAGCCAGAAGTGGGTCCCCTCCACGGCCCGGCCGGCCAGGATCTCCCGCGCCATGTTCCGGGCCACGATGTCGCGCGGCGCCACCTCCATCGCCTTCTTCGAATCGGGATAGTCCGCGAGGAACCGGTGGCCGTCCTTGTTGAGAAGGTACCCGCCCTCCCCCCGGGCCGCCTCGGAGATCAGGATGTTGCTGCCGCAAAGGGTCGTCGGATGGAACTGGACGAACTCCATGTCCTTGAGCGGGACGCCGGCCCGGTACGGCACGGCCATTCCCATCCCGCTGTTGATGATGGCGTTCGTCGAGTTGCCGTAGATCCGTCCCGCTCCCCCCGTGGCGAAGAGAACGGCTTCCGCCCTGAACCCGTCCACCTCGCCCGTCTTGATGTTCATCGCGACCGCCCCGGCGCAGAGGTCCCCGTCCACGGCGAGGCCGATCACCAGCCACTCCGAATAGACGACCAGCTCCTGCCTCTCCGCCGCCTGCTGGTAGCGGATCATCTGTTCGAAGAGGGTGTGCATCATCGCAAGGCCGGTTTTATCGGAGGCGTAGCACGTCCGGGGAAAACCCGCCCCGCCGAACGGCCGCTGGGCGATCTTTCCCTCGTCCGTCCGGGAGAACGGGCACCCCCAGTGCTCGATCTCGAAGACGCGGAGAGGGGCGTCCTTGGCCATCCGGACGACGGCCGGCTGGTCGGCCAGGAAGTCGCTCCCCTTGACCGTGTCGAAGGCGTGCCGCATCGCCGTGTCGTAGTCGCCCCGGGGGTGGTTTCCGAGCGAGGCGTTGATCCCGCCCTGCGCGGCGACGGAGTGGGACCGGAGCGGGTGGACCTTCGAGATGAGGCCGACCTTGACGTTCGCCTTGTTGAGCTCGACCGCCGCCCGGAGGCCCGCCAGTCCCCCGCCGACGATCAGGACGTCGTGGCTTCGCATCTCAGGCCGCCCTCACGGCCCGCCCCACCAGCGCGGGATGAGGAAAACCGCGGCGGCGGCGAGCGCCGCGAGCGTGGCCGCGCCGAATACGGTCGTGATCCTTTTCTGCTGACGGGAGAGGGCGAAGAAGTCCATCAGGACGATCCGGACGCCGTTCCCAAGATGCGCGAGGACGGCGGCGATGACGAGTAGCTCCACGCCATGACCGAACGGCGTCGAAAGGCGGCCGGCCAGCTCGTTGTACGCTTCGGGCCCGTAGAGGAGGGCCGTGCCGTTCAGGAGGACGTGGGGCGCGAGGTAGAGAACGAGCAGGAGGCCCGTCAGCCTTTGCAAGCCGAACGCCCACTGACCCGCGTGCCTGTTCAGCCGGAACTCGGACAACCGAAACACCGTTCAACTCCTCCGGAACGGATGAAGCGCCAGGGCCCCGTAAACGAACAGGACGGACCCGAGGACGAGAAAGGCGATCGCGGCGGCCCGGCGTCTCGACGCGCGCGGATTGTAATCGAGAAGGATCGACCAGAGGCCGTTGATCCCGTGGTAGAGGCAGGCGGCCAGGAGAAGAAGATCGAAGGCGAGCCATCCGGCGAACCGGAGCCTCACGGCGACGGACTCGAACGAGAGGGGATAGCCGGAAAGGGGGTTGACCCAGAGGTGAACGGGGAGCGCGACGGCCAGGAAGAGACCGCTCGCGCGCTGGAGAACCCACGGCCAAAGTCCGACCTTTTCCGCCAGCACCGTCGCCCCCCGGAAGAAGAATGTTCGGGGATATTAGCGCAACGCTTGCCGAAAACTCAATCGAGAGATTGGGCGGGAGCTATTTCTTCGGGGTCGTCATGAGCGAGCGGAAAAGCTTCTCGGCGGCCGGGTCCGCCCAGTTCTTGGCGCCGAAGGAGGCGGCGACCACGCGGCCGGCCGGGTCCACGACGAAATGCGTGGGCGTGAAGAGGACGCCCAGGGTGTCGGCGAGCTTCCCCTTGTCGTCCAGGAGCGTCAGGAGGCCGTCGTACTGCTTCATGAAGGACTCCGCGGTGCGCCGCGGTTCCTTCATGTTGATCGCGACGATCGTGAACTCTTCGGGCTTGAACTTCTTCTGGAGAGCGACGAGGGAAGGAAACTCCTTCCGGCAGTACGGTCAGGTGGAGGCCCAAAAGACGAGAAGGAGGGGGCGCCCCTTGATGTCCCGGAGATTGACGGTCCGGCCATCCAGCGACGCAAGGGCGAGATCGGGCACCGGCTCGATCTTGCTCGCCGAGTATTCCAGGATGTCGAGCTCGGCCATGAACGAATTGGCCGCCTCGGCAACATCCGCCGCGGTGAGCACCACCGCGGCGAGCACCGGCGCGGCAAGCACCGGCGCGGCAAGCACCGGCGCGGCAAGCAGACGAGCGGCGATGACGCATATCCCCGCTGGTCCGATCCGCCTCCTCCCCCTCGCCGGTATCGTCATATTCCGCCGAATCCCGTCCACTGGACGAGGGCGTTCGAGACCAGGGAGAGCGTGTCGGTCAACAACCCCACGCCCACGAGGATGAGGAGGGCGCCCGAGGTCACGGAGACGACCCGCATATAGTGGTGGATCTTCTTGAAATAGGTGAGGAATGAATTGATGGCGAGCGACGTGATGAAGAACGGAAGCGCGAGACCCAGGGAGTAGGCCCCCAGGTACGACAGCCCCTGGCTCAGAGACGTGCTCGATCCCGCGGAGAGAAGAAAGATCGATCCCAGGATCGGTCCCACGCACGGCGTCCAGGCCGCGGCAAACGTGACGCCGACGACGAAGGAGCCGACGAGACCCGCCGGCTTCTCGTGCAGGTGGAGCTTCCGCTCTTGCATGAGGAACCGGAGCTTGATGACGCCCATGACGTACAGACCGAAGAAGATGATGAGCGCCCCGCCGGCATACCGGATCTGGTCGCGGTAGTCGAAGAGGGCCTGCCCCAGGAGGCTCGACGAGAGGCCGAAGAGGAAGATGAACACGACCGAGAAGCCCAGGATGAACGAGAGCGAATTCGTGATCGTGAGGTTCCGGATGCGCCGGCGTTCCTCCTCGACGCTTCGGGTGAGCTCTTCGAACGAGACCCCCGTGATGTACGAGACGTACGAGGGGATGAGCGGCAGAACGCACGGCGAGACGAACGACGCCACGCCCGCCCAGAAGGAGACCCAGAGGGTGACGTTATGAGCGCTTTCCATCAGTCCCTCCCTTCTGGGCGCACGTGTTGCCCTTCAGGAGGTCTTCGACGGTCTTCCGGTTGGCCGCCGCGTCCCAGTCCTTGGCGCCGGGGACGAT
>JACPZO010000132.1 GCA_016195465.1 Nitrospirota bacterium | reverse complement strand
CCCGTCGTATTCGGCGTCGGCGATCGGGTCGAAACCGTCGAAATCGAGGGCCTTGAGCGTCGGCCCCGCCTCCGGGTCCGCCTTGAGGCCGATCGCCGCGGTCTTGATCTTCGCCACGAGCGCCCGATCCAGCCCCTTCCGAACGACGAGCGGGAGCCTGGGGGAGACCTCCGTCGTCCGCAGGATCTCGATCCCCTCGGTGTTGATCCGCCGGGACAGATCGGCATAGTTCACGCCGCACATCCCCGCGACGTCGACCTCCCTGTTCAGGACGGCGAGAAGCGTCCCGGGCAGGTTCTTCGTGAAGACGACCTTCATCTCACGGTCCACGTCGATCCCCTGCGACATGAGATAGGCGCGGGGGACGAGGTACCCCGAAGAGGCCAGGTGGCTCACGAAGCCGATCTTCTTCCCCCGAAGGTCGTCAAGGGTCCGGATCCCGCTGTCCTTGCGGACGACGATGTACGAGGGAGCGAACGTGTTGCCGTAGGCCACCTGGGCGGCTACCGGCTCGACGCCGATCTCCTTCTTGAGAAGGATGTACACGTAAGGATTGATGAAGAGAAGATCGAGCTGTCCGCTCCTCGCGAGCTCGACCAGGTGATCGAAGTTCCGCGGGACGACCAGATCCACCTTCCGGCCGGTCTTGCGGGAGAGGTATTCCGCAAAGGGCGTCCAGCGCTCGTAAAGCTCTTTGGGCGACAGGAGGTAGAGAACGCCGAACCGAAGGGGAGCTTCCTGGGCGGCCTGGGGAGGCGAAACCTCGGCCCACCCGGATCCGGCGGATCCGGCGGAACCGGGCAGGCCGAACCCGGAGAGCGCCGCCGGAAGAGCAAGCAGGAGGAAAGTAAAAGCGGCCTTCTTGAGGACGGATTTCGACATCGCGCGGCCTCCTTTCCGGCTGGCAGGGGACAACTCCGCCTTCCGTTCTTATCGGCTCAAGGAGGAGGCGACTTGAGACCGATCCCGGGGCTACGCCCCCATGACGTTGAATCCGGCGTCCACGTAGACGATCTCGCCGGTGACGCCCGAAGCCAGGTCCGAGGCCAGGAAGAGGGCCGCTTTTCCGACTTCTTCCGTCGAGACGTTCCGCCTGAGCGGGGCCCGTTCCTCCGCGTGGTGGAGCATCGACTTGAAGCCGGAGATGCCGGCCGCGGCCAGCGTCCGGATCGGCCCGGCCGAGATCGCGTTGACGCGGATCCCCTGGGGCCCGAGGTCGTGCGCCAGATATTTCACGGACGCCTCCAGGGCGGCCTTGGCGACTCCCATCACATTATACCCCGGCATCACCTTCTCCGCACCATAATAGGTCATCGTAACGATCGACCCGTTCCGGCCCGCCATGAGCGGGGCCGCCCCGCGGGCCAAGGCGACGAGGGAGTAGGCCGAGACGTCAAGCGCGATCCGGAATCCCTCCCGCGACGTGGAGACGTACGGTTCCTTGAGGTCCTCCTTGTTGGCGAACGCGACGGCGTGGACCAGGATGTCCAGATGACCGAAGACCTCCCGGACCTTCGCGAACAGGGCGTCGATGTCGCCGTCCCGTGTCACGTCGCAGGGTTCGACGAATCGGGAACCGAGGGACGCCGCGAGCGGCCTCACGCGCTCCTCGATGGCGGGAACCGGATACGTGAAACCGAGATCCGCGCCCTCGGCGTGAAGCGCCCTGGCGATCCCCCACGCGATGCTCCGATCGTTCGCGACGCCGACGACAAGCCCGGTCTTTCCCGTCAGAAGTCCCATGTGTCCTCCCTTGGCATCTCCATTGCGTAGTCTCCAAATTTCCATTTTTCAATTTCCAACTTCCAATTTACAATTTCCAATTTACAATTTCCAATTGTTTCCTCTTTCTCCCCGCTTCTCCGCTTCCCCGTTTCCCCGTCTCCCCGCTTCTCCGCTTCCCCGCTTCCCCGTCTCCCCGATTCTCCGCTTCACCCCTTCTCCGCTTCCCCGTTTCCGCCTTTCCCCCCGCACCCCGGCGGCCGGACGCCTTTCCCGTGCTCCAGGTCCTGAAACTTCTCGATCAGCCTGTACCACTCCGTCCGGAGGGCAGGCTCGGCGGGAATTCGCAGTTCCGAGACGAGAGTCAGCTCCTCGCCCCTTTTCCAGTGTACGAGGGTCGTTGCGCCTTGCGGGTCTTCGCGCTCGCCGATCCCCCGGATAAAGGCGGCGGGGATGACGAGAAGTCCCCCGGACAGCCGGCGGCGGAAAACGAGAGCGCGGTCCGTCAGCCAGAGAGTCCCGATGCCCGTAGAGCCGCCGCCATCGGCCAGCCAAGCCTCTCCCCCGGACAGGTCCGGGGCCGTGCCCTTTCCCAGCCTTCGGGTCACGACGTGTTCCGCCCCCCGAAGCTCAAGGTGCTTCTCCGCCGAAACGGCTTCGAGACGGCCGACCGGAAGCATGCCCTGCTGACGGTTCGCGGCCGCTTGCCGCCGCGCGCGCTTGAATGCCAGGAGGCCGATTGGAAGAAGAAATCCGGCGATGACGGCAAGGGGTCCGGTCACGATCCATGTTCCAGGTTGGCGGAAGGGCGAAAACAACAACGGCTGGCCTTTTGGGCCAGCCGCCGTGCTTGAAGGGGAGGAACCAGGGCACCCCGAGCAGCCGGTTTCCCAACCACTCGGGGCCCCTCCATGCCCTGGTTCCCGCCGGAAAAAACGTATCGATCAGACTCGGTTTAAGTAAACCAAATACCGAACGCTTTTTCAAGATATTTTTCGACGGACGAGACAAGATAGTTGAGAATCGGACGGTTTTGGCTGATTTGATGGTCGGCTTTCCATGTGTTGATTTCTAGCGGGGCCGGATGCTAAGATTTGCGCCGTTTCTTTGCCCGGCATCCGCCGACACGAGGCACCCCCGGAGAGGCACGCAACCCCATGCGAAAAGTCATCATCATCGGCTCCGGTCCGGCCGGTCTCACGGCCGCGATCTACACGGCCCGCGCCAATCTCTCTCCTCTCCTCGTCGAGGGCCTTCAGGCGGGCGGCCAACTCACGATCACGACGGAAGTGGACAACTACCCCGGATTCCCCGCCGGAATCATGGGCCCCCAGCTCGTCATGGAGATGCGGAAGCAGGCGGAGCGGTTCGGGACCGAGTTCCTGACGGGGGACGTTCTCTCCGTGGACCTCTCGAAGCGTCCGTTCCGCGTCGTCACCGATTCGGGGGAGGAGGCCGCCGCCGCGCTCATCATCGCCACGGGCGCCTCGGCACGCTTCCTGGGACTCCCCTCCGAGAAGCGGCTCATGGGACACGGCGTCTCGGCCTGCGCCACGTGCGACGGCTTCTTCTTCCGCGGCAAGAAGGTGATGGTCGTGGGAGGAGGCGACACGGCGGTCGAGGAGGCGGTCTTCCTCACCCGGTTCGCGTCGGAGGTCGCCGTCGTCCACCGCCGCGACGCGCTGAGGGCGTCGAAAATCATGCGGGACCGCGCCCGGTCGAACCCGAAGATCACGTGGCGCCTGAACAGCGTCGCGGACGACATCCTGGGCGGGGACGTCGTCACGGGCATCCGGCTCAAGGACGCAAAGACCGGGGCCGCGCGGGAAGAACCCTGCGACGGCGTCTTTATCGCCATCGGCCACCAGCCGAACACGAAGCTCTTCGAGGGACAGGTGGAACTCAACCCGGCCGGATACATCGCGACACGCCCCGGCTCGACGGTCACGTCCGTCCCCGGCGTCTTCGCGGCCGGGGACGTCCAGGACCCCGCGTACCGCCAGGCGGTCACGGCGGCCGGAACGGGCTGTATGGCGGCGATCGACTGCGAGCGATGGCTCGAGGCGCAGGAAGGGGTCTAGCATTGCAAATCGTAAATAACGAAACATTTTGTTTGGGGCTTACCCGCGGTCATGTAGGTTGGGTTAGCGGCTATATCGCGTAACCCAACAAACCGAATATTCGCCAAGATGGTTTTGTTGGGTTACGGCGCAAAAAACCGCGCCTAACCCAACCTACACATCTGCGGATGAAAAAGACCAACTTCATAGCGCCCAAGCCGGGCTGAACGGGACGAGAAGCGTGACGCGTGTCTGACGAAGCGGTCCTCATCATCGGGGCCTCCGAGGCCGATTCGAACCTCTACTATCGGACGCGGTTCCTCGCGCCCGATCCGTTCGTCTGCGTCGAGATGGGAGGAAAACGGGTCCTCCTCATGAGCGATCTGGAGCTCGACCGGGCGAAGGCGCAGGCCCGCGCCGACACGGTCCTTCCCTACTCCGCCTATCGGGAGAAAGCGGTCCAGTCCGGCGTCCCGGAGCCCCGAACGGCCGACGTCGTGGCCGCGTTCCTCCGCGAGCGGGGCATCGAGAGCCTCCTCGTCCCCGGCTCGTTCGCCGTGGAGCACGCCGACGGCCTGCGTGAGCGTGGATTCGCGCTCCGGTTCAAAAAAGAGCCTTTCTTCGAGGAACGGGCGGTCAAGGCGCCCGAGGAGATCGACGCGATCGGCGAGGCCCTCCGGCAGGTGGAGCGCGTCATGGGAGAGGCGATCGACCTCGTCCGGGCGGCCGACGTCCGCGGGAGCATCCTTTTTCTCGAAGGGGAGCCCCTCACCTCCGAGCGTATCAAGCGGTTCGTCGACGTGGAGCTCTTGGAGCGCGGCTGTGTCGCCCAGCATACAATCGTCGCCTCCGGCGATCAGGCCTGCGATCCGCACAACCAGGGATCGGGGCCGCTCATGGCCCGGACGGGAATCATCCTGGACATTTTCCCCCGCGTCTCGAGGACCCGCTATTTCGCCGACATCACGCGAACCGTCTGCAAGGGCGGCGCGCCGGAACCGCTCCGGAAGATGCACGACGCCGTCCGGCGGGCGCAGGACGTTGCGTTCGGGAAGATCCGGGACGGCGTCCCCGGGCGGGAGGTCCACGAGGCCGTGGCGGCGTTCCTCGGGCGGGAGGGGTTCGAGACCGGGATGACCGACGGCCGGATGAGGGGATTCTTCCACGGGACCGGCCACTCCGTGGGGATCGACATCCACGAGCCGCCGGGGATGGGCAAGACGTCCACGTCCACGCTCCAGGCCGGCAACGTCGTCACCGTCGAGCCCGGCCTCTACTATCCGGGAATCGGCGCCGTCCGGATCGAGGACATGGTGGTGGTGGAAGAGAACGGCTGCCGGAATCTCACGACTTTCCCGAAGTTCCTCGATGTCTAGCGCCGCGCCGATGTCCGTCGCGGAAAAGGACCGGCGGGGGCTCGTGATCGTCCACACCGGCGACGGCAAGGGGAAGACGACGGCCGCGCTGGGCCTCGCGCTCCGCGCCGTCGGGAACGGGATGCCCGTTCTCATGATCCAGTTCATCAAGGGAAAATGGAAGACGGGCGAGCGGGAGGCGGCCAAGGCCTTCGGCGGCCTTTTCGAGATCCACGCGATGGGCGAGGGTTTCACCTGGGACACGAAGGACCCGGACCGCGACAAGCGGAAGGTCCGCGAGGCGTGGGAGTTCACGAAGGAGAAGGCCGCGTCCGGCCGTTATGGGATGCTGATCCTGGACGAGATCAACTACGTCCTCTCGTACGACTACTTCCCCGTCGAGGAGGTGCTCGGGTTCCTCCGGGACCGGCCGCCGGCTCTTCACGTTGTCCTGACGGGACGCAACGCCCCCCCCGCCCTGATCGAGGCGGCCGATCTCGTGACGGAGATGCTGGACATCAAGCACCCCTTCAACGAGGGGCGCGCCGCCCAGCGGGGGATCGAGTTCTAGCAGGTTGCGGAAAAAGTCCCCTCTCCCTCTGGGAGCGGGCAAGGGTGAGGGGGTTAAGCAAGCCGTGGACTCCATTGCCCCTCACCCCAACCCTCTCCCAGAGGGAGAGGGGGCGAAAGGGGTTTTTCCGCAGCCTGCTAGTGCGGATTTCAAATTGCAAATGTCAGATTGTATATCGCAAATTTGCGGAGTGAAGGCATCGTCTTGGAATTTTCAATTTCCAATTTTCTTCGGTTGAACGCTTTTCCCGAAAGGAGGTGCGAGCCCCCGATCCGCTGAGAACCTGCAATTGGCCTGTCCAACCGGATGCCCTCTGGCATCCCCCCATCGAAAAAGGAGGGTGAAATGCGAAAGGTGAAGGTTCTTCTGGCAAGCGCGGCCCTGGCGTCGCTCATCGCCGCCGGCGCCGCCCCGGCGGTCGAGGCTTCCGGCCACACGGTCAAGCTGTCCGGCACGCGTTTCGAGATGGATGTCCCCAACGGATGGGCGCCCGGATACAAGGACCTCGATAACCTGTTCATGATCTTCTTCAAGGACCCGAAGAGCGGGGCGGTCCTCGAGGGTGTCTATGTGCGCGGCGCGCAGCCGGCGTCCTTCACGCTCGGCGACTTCAAGAAGGCGCGCATTTCCCAGCAGGACAAAGCCTACGAGGGCAAGGACCACAAGGTCGCGCAGGAAGGCGACGCCGCCATCGCCGGCGCCAAGGGCAACTACATCCTCACCACCTGGAAGGAAGGCGGCAAGGACATGGAGAAGCACACCGCCCAGCACCTCAAGGACGGCCACCGCTACATGGTCGTGATGTGGGGCGAGAAGGGCAAGGTGGACAAGAAGGTCTTCGACCACGCCGTCAAGACGTTTGGGCTTGGAAAGTAGCAGGCCTCATTGGAGGGGCGGGGAACACCCCGCCCCTCTGTTTTTCCCCGCTCCCGGCCCTCCTTGACTCGCTGGAATCGGGCGGCTAGTATGGAGGAGGGATGGGGGCAACGGGGGCCGCAAGGATGAGTTGGGTCGATTGCATCCGCAAGGTGCCCCTTTTCGCCGGCGTTTCGGACTCGGCCCTGGCCGATCTGGCCGGCCAATTCGTCGAAGACAAGATCCCCAAGGGAGCGTACGTCTTCCTCCAGGGCGATCCCCCGGACTGGTTCTACCTCCTCGCCGCCGGCGAAATCCGCATCGTCTCCCACTCCCAATCCGGGAAGGACCTGATCCTCGAGATCGTCCCTCCGGGAGAAGCGTTCGGCGCCGTGGCGGTCCTCAACAAGTTCGCCTATCCGGCCTCCGCCCAGGCCGTCCTCCCCTCCACGATCATCAAGCTCCCCGGCAAGAGCCTCTTCGCCTTCATCGAGAAGCACCCCGAGGTGGCGATGAACGCCGTCACCTTCACCGGAGAACGCCTCCGGAAGGCGCACCGGATGATGAAGGAGATCGCCGTCGAGCGCGTAGAGCGCCGGATGGCGTACGCCCTCCTCACGCTCATGGACCGGACGGGCGAACCGGCGCCGAAAGGGATGCGCCTCGACCTCACGATCACCCGCCAGGATCTGGCCTCGATGGTCGGCACGACCGTCGAGACGGCGATCCGGATCATGAGCCGGTTCACGAAGCAGAGGATCATCACGACCGACAAGAGCCACGTGACGATCCTCAACCGGGCCGCCCTGGAAAGAATCGCGTCGGAGGAGTAGGGGCGACCCGCCGGGTCGCTCCCACGGGCCAGACCCGATGATCTAGATCATAGTCCCTGCGCCTCCAGGCCGACTATGCTTTGCGTCCAAACCCGCTCGTCCCTGGAGATCGAACGTGATTCCGGCCAGCCGGCTTTTCCTTGCCGCATCCTTCTTCTACCTCGCGCTGGGGCCCCTCCTCGGCCTCCTCATCGCCGCCGACCCTGGCCTCACCGGCCGGCTCAGGATGCCGCACGCCCATTCGACCCTCGTCGGGGGATACGGGATGTTGATTTTCGCCGTGGCCTACCACGTCCTTCCCAGGTTCACCGGCCGGCCGCTCTACAGCGAGCGGCTCACGCTCTGGCACTTCTATCTGGCCAATGTCTCTCTCCCGCTGGTCATCATCGCCGTCCCGCTCTCATGGACGGTCTCGTCCGCGCGCGTTCTCGCCGTCGCGGCGGCCGGCGGATTGGCCGCGTCGTTCCTGGTCTTCGTCTTCAACATGACGAAGACCCTTTTCTCGAAACGTTAGCCCGGACTTTCCGAGGTGACCGATGAACAATGACGACTGCGTTGTATTGGACGTCCGGCCGATCCTGGCCTCCGGGCGCGATCCCTTTGCGGACATCATGGCGGCCGTGAACGCCCTCCCGCCGGAAAAGAGTCTGAAGATCCTGAACACCTTCGAGCCGGTCCCCCTGTACCACGTCCTCGGCGGAAAGGGATTCGACCACGACACGAAGCAGGTCGGCGACATCTACGAGATCGTTTTCTTCCGAAGGGCCAGGGGTGAGGCGGCCCCGGCCCCGCTCGGCGGGGCAGGGGGCCCATCCGGCGGGCGAGTCCCGCCGGGCCCGCCGGATAAGATAGTCGAGATCGACGTCCGCGGCCTCGAGCCTCCCGAGCCGATGGTGAAGATCCTCGAGACGCTGAACACTCTGCCGCCCGGCGCCCGTCTCCTCGTCCACCACCACCGCGAGCCGGCCCTCCTCTACGACAAGCTGGACGCCCGCGGCTACCGGGCCAAGACCGAAAAGATCGACGAGGGGCACTACCTCGTCACGATCGTCCCCAAGTAGGCGGCAGGAAACCGGGATGATTCCGGGTCTGGCGACGCGGCTCGCTCCGCCGTTCCGCCTCGTCGTCACGCATTTCATCGCGGGCCTGCTTCTCCTGCCCCTCGTCTGGGCGCTCCTGCTCGTGGACCCCTCGCCTCTCGCGGGCGGCCTCTTCGGGAACCGCCTCCTCTCCGTCGTCCACGTCACTGCGCTCGGCTTCATCGCCCCGATCGTCATCGGCGCCCTTTATCAGATCGTCCCCGTCGTCCTCGGAGTACGGCTCACGAGCGTCAAAGCCGGCTGGACCGCCCTCGCGCTCGTCCTCGCCGGCCTTGCCGGAATGGCCGCTCATTTCTGGATGGGACGCTTCTCGCCCGGCCTAGCCATCGCCTCAACGCTCGCGGCGGCGGGCCTCTTTCTCGCCGCGTCGAACCTCATCGCCTCGCTCCGTTTCGTAAAGTCCTGGTCCTTCGGCGGCGTCCTCATCGCCGTTTCTCTCCTCTTCCTGCTCGCGGCCGCCGGCCTCGGGCTCGCGTTGGCGCTGAACCTCGTGTTTCCGTACTTCTCTTCCGACCACATCTCGTGGCTCAAGGTGCACGCTCATCTCGCGCTCGTGGGATGGCTCGGGTCCGTCGTCATGGGAGCGACCCACAAGCTGATCCCGATGTTCACGCTGGGGCCGGAGCCGCCCGCCCGGGCTTCCGCCGGGGCCGCCGCGCTTGTGTTCGGAGGCTTGGTTCTCCTCTTCGCCGCGTGGAGCGGAATCGCTCCCCACGAATCTGGCTTAGTCGGCGCCGTCGCGCTCATCGCGGGCGCCGGAACGTACGCGGCCCTCCTCGTTAGGTCGTTCGCCAAACGCGCGCGCAAGGAGATCGACACCGGCCTGCGGCACGTCCTGGCGGCCGGAGCGGCCTTGCTGGCGGCCTGTCTCATCGCTCTCGCGGCCGTCTTGCCCGGCTTCCTCGGTCCGCTCTGGGTCGTGCGGCTCTCGCTGGCCTACGGCTTCCTCCTCTTCGGCACGGTCGTCGTGCTCATCATCGGAATGCTTTACAAGATTCTTCCGTTTCTCGTGTGGTATCATCGGTACGCGGACAGGGTGGGGCTCGAACCCGTCCCCACCACGCGCGACATCTTCTCGGAAGGAACGGCGCGGCTGTTGTTTCCGGGCCACATCACCGGCGGACTCGTCGTCCTCTTCGGGATCCTCGCCGGGGAGCCCATCCTGCTCCGTGCGGGGGCTTTCGTCCTGCTCGTCGTCAACGCGGGGACCGCCCGGCTTCTCATCGGCACGATCGCTCGGAGGGACGATGGCGACGGTTGACGAAGTTCGCGCGGCCTTGAGACAGGTGATCGACCCGGAGATCGGCCACAACCTCGTCGATCTCGGCCTGATCTACGGGATCAGCGTGGAGGGCGGCTCCGTCGAGGTGACGATGACGTTCAGCACGCCGGGCTGTCCCATGCACGACATCCTCGTTACCGGCGTGGAGCGCGTCGTCCGGGCCCTTCCCGGCGTCTCGAAGGTCGACGTAAAGGTCGTTTGGGACCCGCCCTGGCACCCCGGCATGATGGCCGACTCGGTCCGCAAGGCGCTGGGACGGTGAGTCGGCAGATGAATGAAATCGTCACGCTGGTCAAGGAGTTCGCGTTCGAGGCGGCCCATCGCCTGCCGAACGTCCCCGCGGAGAACAAGTGCCACCGCCTCCACGGGCACTCGTACGGCGTCGAGATCCACGTAACGGGCGAAGTGGACCCCGGACAGGGATGGCTGATCGATTACGCCGACATCAAGAAAGCGGCCGGGCCCGTCATCGAACGACTCGACCACCGCTATCTCAACGAAATCGAAGATCTTGAGAACCCAACGTCCGAGCGGATCGCCGCCTGGATCTGGGAGCGCCTGGCGCCCGCGCTTCCCGGTCTCTCGCTCATCGTCATCCGCGAAACCTCCACGTCGCGCTGTCTCTACAGGGGTCCGGGAGGCGCGGACCGGCGAGGGAATCCATGCCAGGGAATCCAGGATTGACACTCACGAAAACGCGGCCTATAGTCCCTACCCGTCCAGGCTTCACCCCCCCTTTGTTGCCTTGACGTAACGAGTTGGCCCGTGCAGGCGATCAATGAAGGCGCCTGACCCCTCGGAACGAACATCGACATCTCGAGCGAGCTCGGGACGGGAACGACGGTCAGCATCTATCTCCCCCTGGCTGACCCGGCCGGAGGGGGAGACAACGCTTGAACCCCTCTCCTCCTTCATCTACAATCCCCGCATTGTGTCGCTCCTGCCCATCACGATCATCGGCGGAGGGCTGGCGGGCTGCGAGGCGGCGATCCAGGCCGCCCGCCGCGGCGTGCCGGTCCGGCTCTACGAGATGCGGCCCCATGTGCCGACGCCCGCCCATCGGACGGGCGGCCTCGCCGAACTGGTCTGCTCCAATTCCCTTCGCTCCGACGAACCGACGACGGCCCCGGGCCTTCTGAAGGAGGAACTCCGGCGTCTGGGCTCGGCCGTCATCTCCGCGGCCGACGCCGCGCGCGTCCCGGCCGGCTCGGCCCTGGCCGTCGACCGCGAAGCGTTCAGCAGGACGCTCACGGAGTGGATTTCGGGCGAGCCTGGAATCGAGGTCATCCGCGAGGAGGTCCGCGATGTCCCGCGGAAAGGCATTGTCATCGTCGCGTCGGGCCCTCTCACGTCGGACGCCCTCTCGGACGACCTCGCCGCGATCTTCGGCCGGAAGAACCTCGCGTTCTACGACGCCATTTCTCCCATCGTGGAGGCGGAAACGCTCGACACGTCCCGGCTGTTTCGTGCTTCGCGGTACGGGAAGGGCGAAGACTACCTCAACTGCCCCATGACGCGCGATGAATACACGGCCTTCTACAATGCCCTCCTCTCGGCCGAGGTCGTCCCCGAGCGTCCCTTCGAAAATATCCCATACTTCGAGGGGTGCATGCCGATCGAGGTGATGGCCGCGCGGGGCGTCGATACGCTCCGGTTCGGCCCGATGAAGCCCGTGGGCCTCGTCGATCCCCGGACGAACAGGCGTCCCTACGCCGTCGTTCAGCTCCGCCCGGAAACCCGTTCGGCCGCACTCTACAACATCGTCGGATTTCAGACGAAGCTCGCCTACCCGGAGCAACGGCGGGTCTTCCGCATGATCCCCGGCCTCGAGAAGGTCGAGTTCGCCCGGCTGGGATCGCTCCACAGGAACACGTTCATTTGCGCCCCCGCGATCCTTGGAGAAACGCTCCAAACGAGGGCGCGCGGCACGCTCTTCCTCGCCGGACAGATTACGGGCGTCGAGGGATACGTCGAGTCCGCCGCCATGGGTTGGGTGGCCGGGGTCAACGCGGCCCGGCTCTCGCTTAAGGAGCCTTTGATCGTCCCCCCGGCGACGACGGTGATCGGCTCCATGGTGGGCCACGTCACTCGGTCGGTCCCGGAGAGCTTTCAGCCGATGAACGCGGCGTTCGGTCTTCTTCCTTCGCTTCTTCAGCCTGTTTCTGACCGGGAGGCTAGGCGGAACGCCTTGGTCGCGAGGGCCCGCGCCGACCTGGCCGGCTGGCAGGCTGAGGCGGGCGCCCTGCCGACCGCGCCGGCCCGAACGCGGGAGAGGGCCTGAGTGGACAAGGCCGTCGAAGCTTTCGTCGGGCACTTGAGCGCCGTGCGGGACGCCTCTCCGCAAACGGTCAGGGCGTACGGCGCCGACCTGCGCGATTTCCGAACGTTCCTCGCCGAGCGCGGGATCGACCGGCCGGAAGACGTGGACGTTCCGCTCCTCCGCGCGTACCTGGCGCGCCTCAAGCAGTCGGGGAAGAGCCGGACGACGGTCGGGCGCCGGGCCAGCGCGATCAGGTCCTTTCTCTCCTTCCTGGTCCGCGAGGGACGCCTCCCCGCCAATCCAGCCCGGCTCGTTTCCTCGCCGAAGATCCCGAAGAACCTCCCCGCATATCTGACCGTGGACGAGGCGTTCCGGGTCGTCGAAGCGCCCGGGTCGAGCGAAAAAAGCCTTGATCGCGACCGGGCGATTCTGGAACTTTTCTACTCGAGCGGGCTCCGCGTGAGCGAGCTCGCCGCTCTCGCGCGCGCCGACGTCGACATGGCCCGCGGCCTGGTCCGGGTGCTCGGGAAGGGCAGGAAGGAACGGATCGTCCCGATCGGCGGGAAGGCGCGGACCGCCCTGGAGAGGCTCCTCTCGGCCGGACCGAACAAGGGATCGGTCTTTGCGGGGCGGGACGGACGGCCGCTGTCGGAACGGACAATCCGCCGGATCGTCACGCGGGCGGGGCTCGCGGCCGGCGTCTCGCGGCGGATCGCCCCCCACGCCCTCCGGCACACGTTCGCCACGCACCTCCTGGAAGGAGGGGCCGACCTCCGCGCGATCCAGGAGCTTCTCGGCCATGCGTCGCTCTCTACGACCCAGCGTTACACGCACGTGAACATCGACGGGCTGATGGCCGTATACGACAAAACCCACCCGCGCGCGAGGGAGAAGGACGAAAAAACACCGGCGACGGGGCGGAACAGGGACAGGAACCCGGCTGGGCCTTAGCGAATGCGTTTCCCTCTCCCCCTCGCCAGGGGGGAGAGGGTCAGGGTGAGGGGGGTGTGCCGGGCCAAGAGACCCCTCATCCCAACCTTCTCCCCGGAGGGGAGAAGGGGTTATTGTGCGTTGGGCGAACGCGATTCTCTGTCTTGGAGCAATCACCGATGCCAGGTGCCGCGAACATTCGTTCCACAACGATCCTCTGCGTGCGGAAGGACGGAAAGGTCGCCGTCGGCGGCGACGGGCAGGTGACGGTCGGCCAGACGGTCATGAAGCGTAATGCCGTCAAGGTCCGCCGCGCCGGCGGAGACAAGATCCTCGCGGGGTTCGCCGGAGCGACGGCCGATGCCTTCACCCTTTTCGAGAAGTTCGAGGCCCGGATCGAGCAGTACCGGGGGAACCTCGTCAAGGCGGCCGTGGAGCTCGCCAAGGAATGGCGGACCGACAAGATCCTTCGCCAGCTCGAGGCGCTTCTCATCGTCGCCGACAGGGAGCACGCTCTCGTCATCTCCGGAACCGGCGACGTCATCGAACCGGAGGAAGGCGTGGCCGCGATCGGGTCCGGCGGCCCCTACGCCCAGGCGGCCGCCCTCGCCCTGCTCAAGCACGCGCCGCACCTGACGGCGCGCCAGATCGTCGAGGAGGCCCTCGCCGTCGCCGGGCGGATCTGCATCTACACGAACGAGCAGACGGTAGTGGAGGAGCTGTAAATCACCCCTCCCCTTTGTAAGGGGAGGTTAGGTGGGGTAGAGTCGCCCCGAAATGGCGTTCGGGCAAGGCCAAACCTTCTACCTCCCCCAGCCCCTCCTTACAAAGGAGGGGAGAAGCTAATACCGCCGCGAGGGCTGGACGAACATGGAGGACTGTTCTTGGAACCTATGAAGCCCCGGCAGATCGTCGAGGAGCTGGACCGGTACATCGTCGGCCAAGCCAAGGCCAAGCGGGCCGTGGCCGTGGCGCTCCGGACCCGCTGGCGCCGCCAGCGGCTCGATCCGGACCTGCGGGACGAGGTGATGCCGAAGAACATCCTGATGATCGGCCCCACCGGCGTCGGCAAGACGGAGATCGCCCGCCGTCTTGCACGTCTCGCCGACGCGCCTTTCATCAAGGTGGAGGCGTCCAAGTTCACCGAGGTGGGATACGTCGGGCGCGACGTGGAGTCGATCATCCGCGACCTGACCGACATGTCCGTGAAGATGGTGAAGGAGGAGCAGGCCGCCCAGGTCCGCGAGAAAGCCGCGGCCGCGGCCGAAGAACGGGTGCTCGATCTCCTCCTCCCGCCCCTCCGCCCGGTCGGGGCCCACCCCGAGGGACACCTGGAGGTGATCCAGGGCGGCCCCACCCACGACGGCACGCGGGAGAAGCTCCGCGCCCAGCTCCGGGAGGGGAAACTGAACGACCGGACGATCGAGATCGACGTCCGCGAGAGGGCCGTTCCCCTGGGCGTCATCTCCGCCGGAGGGATGGAGGACATGGAGATCAACATCAAGGAGATGCTGGGGCAGTTCTTCCCGGACCGGGCGAAGAAGCGCCGGATGAAGGTTCCCGACGCGCTCCGCGTGCTGGCGCAGGAAGAGGCCGACAAGCTGGTCGACATGGACGCCGTCTCGCGCGAAGCCCTTGCCCGCGTGGAGCAGAACGGGATCGTCTTCCTCGACGAGATCGACAAGATCGCCGGACGGGAGCGTCACGGGGGGCCCGACGTCTCGCGCGAGGGCGTCCAGCGCGACCTCCTCCCCGTCGTCGAGGGGACGACGGTCAACACCAAGCACGGCATGGTCCGGACCGACCACGTCCTCTTCATCGCCGCGGGGGCCTTCCACGTCTCCAAGCCCTCGGACCTGATCCCGGAGCTCCAGGGAAGGTTCCCAATCCGCGTGGAGCTGGAGCCGCTCGGGAAGGCCGAGTTCGTCCGGATCCTGACGGAGCCGCGGAACGCGCTCACGCGGCAGTACCGGGAACTCCTCGCGACGGAGGGCGTCGACGTCGAGTTCACCCCGGAGGCGGTCGAGGAGATCGCCGCGCTCGCCGAGAGGGTGAACGAGCGGACGGAGAACATCGGCGCCCGCCGCCTCCATACCGTGCTGGAAAAGATGCTGGAGGAAATTTCCTTCGAGGCGCCGGAGATCTCCCCGGCGCGGATCACGATCACGCCGGCCTACGTCCGGGATAAGCTCGCCGACATCGCCGCGAGCGAAGACTTGTCCCGCTACATCCTCTGATCGGAGGACGCATGCTCTCGCGCGTTGAGAAAGCGAAGGTCCTGATCGAAGCCCTCCCCTACATCCGCGCCTTCGCGGGGAAAACGATCGTCATCAAGTACGGCGGCTCGGCCATGACCGATCCGGCGCTCAAGGAGTCGTTCGCCCTCGACGTCATCCTCCTGAGCACGATCGGCATGCACCCCGTCGTCGTCCACGGAGGCGGCCCCCAGATCAACCGGACGATGGAGCGGATGGGGAAGGTCCCCGCCTTCGTCCACGGTCTCCGCGTCACGGACGCCGAGACGATGGAGATCGTCGAGATGGTCCTGGGGGGGGCGGTGAACAAGGAGATCGTCTCCTTCATCAACCGGCACGGCGGCCGGGCCGTGGGGCTGACGGGAAAAGACGCTTCGCTCATCCAGGCCCGGAAGGTCAAGGTCCGCAAACCGGGCAGCCGGTCCAAGGGGGACCTCATCGACATCGGCCAGATCGGAGAGGTGGCGAACATCAACGTGGAGGTGCTGGATTCGCTCCGCAGGGACCGGATCATCCCCGTGATCGCCCCCATCGGCGTCGGTCCGCAAGGGGAGAGCTACAACGTGAACGCCGACCTCGTGGCGGGGGCAGCGGCGGCCGCCCTGTCGGCCGAGAAGCTCATCCTTCTCACGGACGTCGCGGGGATCCTCGACAAGAAGAAGGAGCTTATTCCCACCCTCACGCGCGCCCAGGCAAGGAAGCGCCTGGCCGACGGCACGCTCACGGGCGGGATGATCCCCAAGGTGACGGCCTGCCTGGACGCCCTGGCCGGAGGCGTCCCCAAGGCCCACGTCGTGGACGGCCGCGTCCCGCACGCGATCCTCCTGGAGATCTTCACCGACCGCGGCGTGGGAACGGAGATCGTGCCGTAATGTACGGTTGCACAGATGACATTATTGCGCGGCATCTCAAGCAACCTCCCCCTTTGAAAAAGGGGGAATGAGGGGGATTCCCTGATCGTTCAAATCCCCCCTCCCCCCCCTTTACAAAGGGGGGGACGCAACTCATGCTCCAAGTAATATCGACCCGGCGCACCAACATGACCCTCTCCGAATCCGCCCTTCGAGTCCTGGAACGCCGCTACCTCCGGCGGGACGAAGCCGGCCGCGTCATCGAGACGCCCGAAGAGATGGTCCGCCGCGTCGCGCGGGCCGCCGCGCGGGCCGAGCGCCGGTTCGGCCTGAAGCCCAGCGGCGTACGCGAGATCGAAGACCGATTTTTCGACCTCCTGAACGGTCTTCTCTTCCTTCCCAACTCCCCTGCGCTCATGAACGCCGGCCGCCCTAAGGGCCAGCTCGCCGCCTGTTTCGTCCT
>JACPZO010000138.1 GCA_016195465.1 Nitrospirota bacterium | reverse complement strand
GACCGGGCCTACGGGTCCGTCGAGTCTCTCACGCACGACCAGTGGTACGCGGGCGGCCTCATGCGCTCGCTCCACCGCTACGCGTCCGACGGCGCGATGATCGCCCTCATCCTCCACGCCTTCCGCCAGTTCTTCTCCTTTCGTTATCAACGGAACCGATGGGTGGCGTGGGTTTCCGGCATCGGCCTGCTCCTCGTCACGCTCATCGAAGGAATCAGCGGATACTGGATGATCTGGGACACGAGGGCGGCGTGGATCGCCATCCGCTCCGTGGAATTCCTGGACGTTCTTCCGATCTTCGGAGAGCCGCTCGCCCGCGCTTTCCTCGTCAACGAGGCCGTCTCGAACCAGTTCTTCTTCGTCATCCTCTTTCTGCACCTCTTTCTTCCGATTCCGTTCGTCTTCGCATTCTGGATCCACACGACGCGCGTCTCGCGCCCGATCTGGACGATGCCGCGGAACGTCCTGTACGCGATCTCGCTGATCCTCTTCATTCTCTCCGCCGTCAAACCGGCCCTCTCCGAGCCGGCGGCCAACCTGAGAGCGCTTCCCGGCCGGATCGGGATCGACTGGTTCTACCTCTTCCTCTACCCGTTCTTCGACATGGTATCGCCCGCCTGGGCCTGGATCTCTTTCACGGCCGCGCTCGCCGTCTCCACGTTTGTCCCCTGGCTCGTCCCGGCCGGCAAACGTCAGGCCGCCAGGATCAATCTCCGCGCCTGCGACGGCTGCACGCAGTGCTACCTCGACTGCCCCTACGAGGCCATCCACATGCAGGCCCGGACCGACGGCCGGCCGTACGAGAAGGAAGCCGTGGTGGTCGCCGCCCGCTGTTCCTCCTGCTCGATCTGCGTCGGCTCGTGCGACCGCGCGGGCGTCGAGCTCCCCGATTTCGCCAACCTGGCCTTCCGACGGCGGATGCGCGACCTGCTCACGCCGGACGACGGCACAGGCCGCCCGCGGATCCTCGCCGTCCGGTGCGAATGGACGGTCCCCATGGAACGGGAGCGGGCCTCCCCCAACGTCCGCCCGTTGACCGTGCCGTGCGTCGGGTTTATCCAGCCCCGGACGATCCAGCACGCGATCAAGCTCGGCGCCTCGGGCGTCCTTGTCGTCGGATGCCGGATGGGAGACTGCCATTACCGCGAGGGAAACGCCTGGGTCGAACAGCGTCTCGCGGGAGCGAGGAGACCGTCCCTCGATCCCGACCGCGTCGATCCGGCCCGCGTCCGGACTGCGTGGCTCGCCGCCGCGCAGACGAACGCTCTCAAGCGGGAGTTGGACCGGTTCGAAGCGGATCTCAAGCGCATTCCCCCTCCCTGGCGCCCGGTCCATCCCGGCCCGGGAACAGGCGCGGAAATCCCGAATTCCCCGAATTCTAAAGACCGGCCCGAAGCTCCAAAGGCAATCGCCCATGTCTAGGAGGTCGATGAAAAAGTCCCCTCTCCCCCCACCAGGGGGGGAGGGCGAGGGTGAGGGGGTTATAAGCAAGCCGTTGATTCCATTGCCCCTCACCCCAACCCTCTCCCAGAGGGAGAGGGGGGACAAAGGGGTTTTTCAGCACCATGTCTAGGAAGCGCCTCTTCCGCGCCGTCCTGGCGGGATGGCTCCTCTCCGTCCCCGCCGTCCTGATCTACTTCGCGTCCGACGCCCCGCACGCGGCTTCGCGGCCGGGGGAATCTCTCGTCAAGCTCACGTTCAAGCACCCCGGCCTGACCTCCGAGGTCTGCCGCGAACGGACGCCCCAAGAGCTTGCCCGCATGCCCGCCCACATGCGAAAGACAAAAGATTGCGAGCGCACCCGGCCGCCCGTGCACGTGGAGTTCTCCCTCGACGGCAGGGTCCTCCTGGCCCGGACCTTCCCCGCCACGGGCATCATGAAGGACGGGCCGTCGTATGCCTACGAGACGTTCCCCGTCCCGCCGGGAAGTCACAAGATCGTCGTCAACATGCGCGATTCGCTCCGCAAGGAGGGTTTCGATCATTACTTCGAACGGGACCTTACGCTCGCCCCGGGCGCTGTCGCCGTCATCGACTTCGACAACGCCCGGCAGAATTTTGTCGTCCGATAGCAAGGGATTGTCGCGGGAGACCGCCGCGCTCTTCGTGTTGAAGATCCCCGCCTTGAAAGGCGGGGATTCTCCGACCTCTAAGGTACTTTTCGTTATTTGCATTCGTGCGCCTTGACCCCGCCCCAAGGGGGCGGGGATTGCGGCGCACTTTGCGGTTCAAGGAGGCCATACCAATGCCACAGCGAACTCTGATCGTCATGACCGTCTCTCTCTTTCTTCTCGCCGCCCCCCGAGCGATCGCGGCCGACGACGCCCATTCTCACGGAATGGAGCAGAAAGGCATGAGCGACCAGACGCTCAAGCAGGTGATGCAGGGGATTCAAGGCGACCTTAGCCGCATCATCTACGGCGTCAACGTCGACAACATGGTTCTCGTGGCCCAAGGAGCCCGGGGGATCGCGAATCACCCCATGCCGAAGGGCGGGATGAAGCCCTACATCACGAAGAACGCGGACAAGCTTCCCGCCATGATCCCCAAGATGGACGAGATGGTCCATCAATCGGCCGTCAAGATCGCCGGCGCCGCCGACGCGGGCGACCGCGACGCCCTCGTGGATCACCTCTCGACGATGATCAAGGGGTGCGTAACCTGCCACCAGACGTTTCGGTAAACGGACGCTTTCCCTGCCAGAGTGTTGAGAACCGCCTTCGGCTCCCTCTCCTACCGGGAGAGGGTTGGGGTGAGGGCCGACAAAATCACGCTGTTGCTTGACCCCCTTCACCCTCGCCCTCTCCCCCCGAGGTGGAGAGGGGACTTTTTCAACACCCTCCTACGCCTTCCCGACCATCTGCCGCAGGGTCCCGGCGTTCTCGACGGCGTAGCCGTTCACGTCGTTGTTGAAATAGGCGTAGACCGTCTTGCCCTCCTTCAAATCGGTCCGCATCCGTTTTGCCCAGGAGGCCAATTCCTTGTCCGAATAGCGGGACGCGAAGAGTTCACCGGGGCCGTGGAAACGGTAGTAGACGAGCGAGGCCGTCACGACCTCCTCGCAAGGGTGGCGGGACGAGTGCGCGATGCAGAGCGCCGCGTCCGCCTCACGGAGAACGGCGTACGTCCCCTCGCAAAACCACGAGGAATGGCGAAACTCGAAGACGGGATGGATCGCCGGGGCGCCTCCCGCCCGGCACACGAGATCCAGGAACCTCGACAAGCGGCCGAGATCGATTCGAAAGCTCGCGGGGAATTGGAAAAGAACGGGCCCAAGCCGCTTGTCGAGAGCCTTCGCGTTCTCGGCGAAGCGCTCCCACGCCTCCCCGACCCCTTCAAGGCGCTTGATGTGCGTAATGAACCGGCTGGCCTTGACGGCGAAGACGAAATCCTCCGGAACGGCGCGCGCCCACTTGAGATATGTCTCGGGTTTCGGAAGGTGGTAGAAGGAGTAATTGACTTCGACGCTGCGGAAATGTCGAGCGTAGAAGGAGAGCCGCTCCAGGGTTGACCGGACGTCCTCGGGATAGAAGAGGCCGTCCCACCCCCCGTAGCTCCAGCCCGACGTGCCGACGTGGAATCCCGGCCGCCTCACCCATTCACCCATTCACCTATTCACCGATTCACCGATTCACCTATTCACCGATTCACCGATTCACCTATTCACCCATTCACCTATTCACCGATTCACCCATTCACCGATTCACCCATTCACCGATTCACCCATTCACCTATTCACCGATTCACCTATTCACCGATTCACCGATTCACCCATTCACCCATTCACCGCGTTTTCTGGTCCCGCGCCCGGACGACCTCTCGGAGCGCCTCGACCTTCTCCGGAGGAATCTCGACCGCCGCCTCGTAGTTCGGATTGAGAACGATCCCGATTCCTGGCGGAACGCGGTCGAGGAGCTGGCGGACCAGCATCTGGACCGACCCTCCCCCTTCCCGGACGAGCGTCTCGGTCCTGTCCATCATGCTGAAGACGGCGACGTACTCCCGATCTTCCCGGACTAAGATAACCGGCTTGAACCCCGTCGTTCGCTCCGCCTCTTCGAGGTCGTCCGTCGCGACGTAGACCGTCCGGTCGACCAGCCTCTTGTGAAAGATCCGCTCGTCGATCCGTCCCTGCCGGTGGTCCAGGATCAGTCTTTCCAACTGGTTCTTCGGATCGAGAATGTAAGGCGCGGAAAAGCGGTGCGTCATCGCGTTGTGCCTCCTTGGAGTGTCTCGAATCTATCTCAAGAACCCCCTCTCCCTTGAGGGAGAGGGAGAGGTGAGTGTGGAAACGGGAACGATTATAGCAAACCTTCCTCCGGACGCGCACTGGGACCCCAGCCGTCCGCGTTTCGTCCCGCTTCTTGACATACCGCACATATGTGTGGTATTCATTCGGCATGAGTCCCCCGCTTCTCACCCGCCGTCAGGAAGAAGTCCTCCGGATCATCGAGGACTCCGCCGCCGAACGAGGATACGTCCCCACGCTCCGCGAAATGGCCGGGAGCATCGGCGTCGCGTCGCTTCGGACCGTGAGGGACCATCTGGCCGCCCTGGAACGGAAGGGATACCTCCGCCGCCCGGCCGGACGGCGCCGGGCCATCGACATCCTGCGCCCGACCCGGTCCTCATCCGGCGGGGTCCCCATCCTCGGGCGCGTGGCCGCGGGCCGGCCGATCCTGGCCGCAGAGAACCTTGAAGGCGAGCTCACGCTCGCTCCGCCGGCGCACGGGCGGAACGTCCACTTCGCCCTGCAGGTGAAGGGGGACAGCATGACGGGCGCCGGGATCCAGGAAGGCGACTTCCTGATCGTCCGCCGGGCCGAGACGGCCGAGCCGGGAGAGATCGTCGTCGCCCTCCTGGGCGAGGAGGCCACCGTCAAGCGCCTTAGAAAGAAGAGAAACGGGTTCTGCCTCGAAGCGGCGAACCCGGCCTATCCGGACGTCCCCCTCGACCGGCAGACCCCGCCCGCCAGGATCATCGGCCGCGTGGTGGGACTCTACCGGGCGGTCTGACGCCGGGAAACCGCCGTAGAGGCACGGCAAGGGGATTAAAAAATTTCCCCTCTCCCCATCGCCGAGGGGGAGAGGGTGAAGGGTGAGGGGGAGTCAAATCATGCTCACCATCCACGAAGCGGCGGAACTCCTCGCCCGGCCTTCTCAAGCCATCCTCCTCTACGGCGAGCCAGATGTCCGTCTCGCCGCGATCAGGATCGCCGTCTCCGCTCTTCTCGCGGGCGAGACGGTCTTCTGGGTGGAAGGCGCCAACCGGTTCGACCTTTACACGCTGACCGAAGCGGCCAAGAAATGGGGAGTCGATCCCCACCCCCTTCTCCGCCGGATCGAGATCGCCCGGGCGTTCACCATTCACCAGCTCGACACGCTCGTCGCCCGGAGCCTCCCGCGCGCCCTCCGGGAACGGCCGGAATCGCCCGCGATCATCTCCGATCCCTTGGCGCTCTGCTGGGACGCCGATGTCCCGTACGCGGAGGCGCGGAGAGTCGTCCAGCGGCTCGCCGCCGCCGTCCGCGGGCTCGCATGCCGCGGGTTTCGTCTCGTGGTCACCTGCTCCGACCCGCCCGCGCATTGCCGGGACCGCGCCGGGCTTCTGGATCTTCTCCGTCCCGCCGCCACAAAGATCATCGAGACGGCACGTTCCGAAAGCGCGTTCGGGGCACACCCGACTTATTCCCCCTCTTTGGAAAAGAGGGGACAGGGGAGATTCTGCAAGAACGCGTCTATTCCAAGCACCTTTAAGACGTTGTCATTTGTTCCGCGGCTTGACGTCCGCGTTGAAGATGTGTGAACCGAGATGGGCCGAACGCTCCCCACGTCCACGATGCTCATCGAGCGGGAACGCGAGCGCTGGCAGAAGTTCCGGCGCGCGCTCAGGAAAGAGGACCAGGCGCTCCTGGACGAGATCCTCGACGACGTCCGCCGGCACGCCCAGGCCCAGGCGTACGCCTCCTGGGCCACGCCCTACGAAGCGATGCTCGTCGCCGTCCTCATCGAGGAGCGAAAGCGTCTCAAGCGGCTGGAGGAAGCGGTCGAGGGGCTACGGGAAGCCGCCGGGACGCCGTCCGGAGAACTGGGGCTCGGAGCGGGGCTTGACCGGCACAAGACCCGGGAGTATCGTTGAGTCGAGACTTCACGTTTGAGTCGTTCTCCCCGGAAACAACGGATGCGCGAACCCAATGAAGACTCTTGTTTCTGACCTTTCGACTATCTGCGAACGCTATCGCATCGGCGCCTTGTACCTCTTCGGAAGCCGCGCCGAGGAAATGAGGGACAAACTCCTGGCACAGGCGCCCGTCGCCGCATCACCGGCATCTGACGCGGACGTCGGGGTACTTCCCGAGAAGAGAATTCACCTCTCCCACCAGGACAGGGTGCGCCTCATGGCCGACCTGGAGGATCTGTTGGACGTGGGACGGGTGGACCTCGTGGTCCTCCCCGAAACCTCCGCCTTCCTGGCCGTCGAGGTGATCTCCGGCGAAATCGTCTACGACCGCAACCCCGACCAGACCGCCCGATACGAGCTTTACGTCTTGCGACGAGCAGGGGACCTCCTGCCGTTCGAGCGGGAGCGGGTTCGGATGATCCTCAGGGAAGGGGCCGCGTGACCCCCTCAAGAATCCGCGCTGACATCGTCGCCGAGAAAGCCGCCTGGATCCGCCGAATGCTGAGCGGTATAGAATCCCTTCCGCTCGCCAGTCTCCGGGAGTTCACGGCGGATACGAGGACCGCTGCCGCGGCCGAATCGTACTTGCGCAGAGCCCTCGAAGCCCTGCTCGATCTGGGACGGCATGTTCTCGCGAAAGGGTTTGGGCATCCGGTCGCGGAATACAAGGAGATTCCAGAGCAACTTCGCGAAAAGGGAATCATGGGCGAGCGGGAAGCCGTCTTACTCCGCGAGATGGCCGGGTACAGGAACAGGATGGTCCACTTCTACGACGAGATCGGCACCGAAGAGCTTTTCGGGATCTGCGCCGAGCGTCGAGGGGATATCGCTCTCGTCCTGTCGCGCATCATTGGTTGGATCAACGCTCATCCGGAACTCACCGATGGCGCGTGAGACACTTTCCGCGTCATCCTGCTGCCCGACGGGGAAACCGTGCACAATGCGTTTTTCGACCGGGGGTTCAAGCCATGAGAATCAAGTACTTTCAGGACACGGACACTCTTTATATCGAATTTAGAACCGCCCAGGTTGCGGAGACCAAGGATCTGGACGAGGACACGATCCTTGACCTTGACCGCGATGGAAACATCTGCGCCATCACGGTCGAGCACGCGCGAGATCGAGCCGATTTTCCACAGTTTTCTTTCGAGCAAGTGGCCGCCCACTAACACGTTGCCGTGGCCGCTCATGATCGAGGCGTGGAACTTCAAGGAACGAGTGAGCGCTGAACCGAGACCGCAAAGAGACATTGTCCGGGTTTACAGACGAAAATGGCAGAGCGGATGAGTGAAACGGTTTCGACGATGGAATATCCCACTGCGGCGTCCCACCCGCGCCCAAAGGAGGTCCGCCGATCCGCTGTACGCAAAGGCGTTAGCATGCCTTCGGCCCGGAAAAAAAGGAGATGAGATGAAAGCAGAATTTACAGCAATTATTGAAGCCGCTCCAGAAGGCGGTTACTGGGCCATTTGCCCCGAGATTCCTGGTGCCAACGGACAAGGTGAGACGATCGAG
>JACPZO010000137.1 GCA_016195465.1 Nitrospirota bacterium | reverse complement strand
GTGATCAGTCTTTCGTAGAGCTTCGCCGCCTCGTTGGGGTCGCTCTTGTCGTCGTAGTACTTGATCTCGACCTTCCTGCCGAGGAGTCCCCCGCGGGCGTTCGCGTCCTCCACCCACATCTCGTAGCCGCGTTTCTGGTACTCGCCCGTCCGGGCGTAGGCGCCGTTCAGGGAAATCGACGCGCCGACGATGACCGGCTTCTCGGCGGCCAGGGCGGCGGGACCCAAGCCGGCCAGGACCGACAGGGCGTAAATCGTTGAGATGCCGAGAACGACGGAGGTGATTCTTCGCGCGCGCGTCATGGCTTCCTCCTGGCTATGCGGGACGTTCGAACGTATCGTAACCTTATACATCAGGACGAGCGGGGGTGTCCAGAATTGCCCGTTTTGGAGTCGATCGGCGCCTCCTCTCCGGGGACATCGAATCCCAAGTCGGGGCGTCGAACAGGCGTCGAACGCAAATTGACACCCCGATTGGTTTCCGTTATATTCGCATCCACTCCAAACTTGCCGCGGCTGGCGCGGCCTTCCTGCGCGGGGGGGATTGCAGGGTGCCACAGGGTTCGTTCGAATTTTCGCGGCTCCAGATCCTCGTCTCCAGACGCGTCAGTCCCTTTATTTCCGGACTGCTCTCCACAAAGCTCCTTTTCCTCGCGGTTCTCCCGGCCCTTCTTCTGGCCGGGCCCGGCCCCGTTCGGGCCGAAACCGACGAGACAACCCTCTTCATGAACGGCTACCAAGCCCATCTCCAGGGCGAGAACGACAAAGCCATCGCCACCCTGAACGAAGTCATCAAGAAGTACCCCAAGGGGAAGATGACAGATCTGGCCCTCTACTGGCTTGGGAAGACGTACGTCAAGGTGGGCCGGCCGCAGGACGCGATCCAGGCTTTCCGGACGCTCAAGACGAAGCACCCCAAGAGTGCCATGGCCCCGCTCGCGAGCGAGCAGTTGGCCAGGCTCGAGAAGGAACAGGTCGCGGCCCTTCCGCCGTCCAAGGAACCCTCGGCCGATAAGCCGCCCGAAGGTCTCGCCCCGCCGACGAGGCTCGTTCCCGAACGGAAGGTCGAACCTGAGAGACCCGCTCCGCCGCCGCCCGTGGTCGCGAAGAAGGAGCCGCCGCCCGCGCCGGAAAAGAAGGAGCCGATTGCGAAAGCGACGCCTCCTCCGGCCCCAAAGCCGGCCGTCGTGGCCAAGCCACCGGCTGTGGCCAAGATAGAAGAACCTCCGCAAGCTCCTCCCGTGAAGGAAGCGAAGCCTCCCCGCGACGGCGGGGCCGTCAAGCCGGAAGACCGCCCCGCCGAGCCCGCTGGGAAGGAAAAGAAGGAGCCTGAGCGGGTGGCCAAGGCTCCGGTGAAGCCCAAGCCGGCCAAGCCGAGTATAGAAGCGCCGAGCAAGGAAGAGAAGCAACGGGCGGCCGCGGACCATCGCCGGAAGGCGATCGAGTCGTACGAGAAGATCGTCCAGGCGGCCCCGGCCTCTCCCGAGGCGGCCCGCGCGCGGAAGCGTCTAGCCGCGTTGGGCGTCCGCGAGAAACCGCCGACCCCCGCGAAACCCGCCGTCCTCGCCCGGAAGGAGCCGCCCCTTCACGCTCCCCAGCCGGGCGAGTCCGTCTTCCTCGTCGTGGAGCGCGTGGCGGGCGTGGAGATCGGAGGGGCCCCTCCAGGGCTCACGTCCATTCCCGGAGAGACCGTCACGATCCCCTTCGACGTCGCCAACAAGGGAAACGGAGACGACGCCTTCGTCCTCACGTCGACGCTTCCCCCCGCTTACCAGGCCGTGTTTTTCCACGACGCCGCGGGGACAGGTCAGGTCCGGGCCGGCGAACCTTCCGTGACGGAGACGCCGAGGCTCGCGATGGGGCTGAAAACCCGGTTCCTCCTCAGGGCTCGCCTCCCGATCGAACTGCTCGACGGCGCCCGGCAGACGTTCGAAATCAAGGCGTCGTCAAAATCCGACCCGACGGTGTCACAGGCCGCGCCGGTCGCCCTGACCTCCTCCGCCCCGTCTCTCCGCGGCGTGTTCGCCCTGGACAGAAAGACGGTCAAGCCGGGAGAGGCCGTGTCCTACACCCTGACCGTCCAGAACGCGGGGTCGGCGAACGCCCGGCTGGCCCGCGTCGTCGTTTCCTATCCCGGTTCCCTCTCCCTCTCGTCGGCGGGGCCGGCGGCGACCTCGGCCGATCCGCTCACGCACGTCGCCAGTTGGGACCTGGACCTCCTTGCGCCCCGGGATCGGAAGGCCCTCCGGCTCGATTTCCGGGTCCGGGAAGACGCTCTGGCCGACCAAGACCTCGTCGTCCGGGCCGTCCTGCAATCCGCTCAGGGCGAGCCGGTCGTCTCGGTCGTCTCGGCCGCGGCCAAGGTCGAGAGTGTCGCCGGCGTTCGAGTGGCCGGCATCGACGCGCCCCGGACGGTCTTCCCGCGCGAAACCATCTTCATCCCGTTCACTCTCAAGAACACGGGGAACGGTCCCGACAAGTTCAGCGTGAGAGCGCAGGGCGACTCGGGCTCCGTCTCCGTCTACGAAGACAAGAACCGTGACGGCGTCCGCCAGCCGGACGAGCCCGAGGTGGAGACGACCCGGACTCTTAATCCGCAGGAAGAAGTCTCTCTCCTGGCCAGCCTGACCGTTCCGGCGGACGAGCCCGACGCCCGGCGGCAGGCCATCCGGGTCGTCGCCGCGTCCGAGAGGACGAGGAGCGCGACGGCCGAAGCGGCCCGCCTGATCGTCGTCTCCCGTCCGATCGTGACCATCGCGACGCAGATGGCGTCGAAAGAGGGCGTCCCGGGCAAGGTCTTCTCGTACCAGCTTGTCTGCACGAACACGGGGACGAGCCCGGCCCGGCGCGTGACCATCTCCGAGAGCCTTCCGCCGGAGCTCGAATTCGTCGACTCCCAGCCCCGGCCCGGACGGGTCGACGGACAGCGTCTCGCCTGGGAGATCGCCGACCTGGGGTCGGGGCAGAAGGAAGTCCTCACGGTGGGCGTCCGCGTCAAGAGAGGAATCCCCGCCGGCACGGCCGTCCGAAAAGCGACGTCGGTTCGGTACACGGATCTTCGGGACCAGGTTTATGAGTAGCAGGGCGTTGAAGAACACCCTGCTGTGCAATCCATGGATGGATTGCCAAATTGCGAGACTTGAAAAGTCGAGCGATTTGTGAGACTGGGACGAATTCACTTCGTCCCAGTCGTCGTTGAAAAAGCCATGGACGGGCTTTTTCGGCATCCTGAAAGAACCGAGGGATAACCTTCGTGTCATCGCGGCGGACAGGGTGGCGGCGCAATGGAACCCGCATCGCATGGGCCGCGATGGCGATCCTGTTCATCCTTCCGGCTTCCGCGCCGGCGCCCAAGGCGGGCGGCCTCCCTTCCGCCCCTCGGCCGGAGACCGCGAAGCCCTCTTCTCCCCAGCCCTCCGCCGCGGCTCCCCAGGAGCCTGACGACGAGAAAAAGGCGGCTGGCCGGATCAAGCGATTGGCCTCGACGGGGAAGTGCCGCGAGGCGATCGAAGCCGCCGATCGTTTCGCCGCCCTGTACCCCGATTCCCCGCGCCTGGCCTCCGTCCTCTGGGACCAGGCGGAGTGCCACCGGTCGATTTCTCGCGGCGGCTCGCGCGGCGGGCAGTGACGCATGTATCAGGGCTACTTCCACTTCAAGGAATCACCCTTCAACCAGACCCCCGATCCGCAGTTCTTCTTCTCGACGCCCGTCCACCAGAAAGTCCTCGACGCCGTCAACCAAGCGGTGGAGCGCGGGGGCGGGTTCGTCATCGTCATCGGCGAGGTCGGGACCGGAAAGACGACGCTCGGCCGGTACATTCTCCAGAAGGTCGGGGGGAGCCTGCCGGTGAGCCTTGTGCTCAACCCCGCCCTCTCGCCGGGCGAACTGATGCGGACGATCGCCGAGGACTTCAGCGGGGGCGAGATCCCGGCCGGACTGCCGCCCGCGCCGGCCGTGGCCGAACTCCTCGCCCGGATGCCGAAGGGCGGGATTCTCATCGTCGACGAGGCCCACAATCTGCCTCGGGCTTCGTTCGACGTGCTTCTCGAGTGGGCCTCGTCCGTCCTCGAGGGCGGCGGACGCCTGACAGTCATCCTTCTCGCCCAGCCGGAGATTTCGTCCTTGTTGGACAACCCGGCGGCCAAAGAGAGACTTCCCGCATCGACCGTCCGCGTCCCGCTCGTTTCTCTTTCCTCGGCCGAGACGCGCGCGTACGTGGGCGAGCGCCTGCGGCGGGCGGGAGGAGGGAACGCCGGGCCCGCCTTCACGGATGGGGGCCTCGACGCGGTCCATCGGTACAGCCGCGGGATTCCCAGGCTGATCAACACCGTCTGCGACAAGGCGCTCCTGGCAGCCTACGTCAAGGAGTCGTGGTCGGTCGACAAGGAGCACGTGAAGCTGGCGGTCGAGGAGATCGAGGGGCCGTCCCTTCGGGATGAGCGGCGCGGCCAGAGGTTCATCCGCGGCGTGGGCGTGGCCGGCGCTCTCTCCGTGGTCGTCATCTTCGCCGCCTTTCTCGCCTACCAGACGTCGCGGCAAATCGCCCCGGGCGGCGTCTCGGACGGAGCGGCTGGGAAAAGACCCGCCGTCCATTGGAACGCCCGCGTTCCCGACGAGGACGGCGTCGTCCGGGCGAATTCCCCCGAGGAATCCGCGGCGGCGGCCGCCTACACGCTGGCGGCCCTCTGGAAGAGAACGCCCGAGGATCCCTCCGCTTTCGCGAAGACCCTGGGAGACCGGCCGGACTTCGCGGCGGCAGCGCGGCACCTGGGGCTGGAAGCGAACGCAGTCCAGCTTTCCCGGACGGCGATCCTGAAAGGGACCCATCCGATCATCGTCTCCCTGCTGGGCGAGCCTGACGTCATCACCACCGTCCGCATCCTCGAAGAGCGTCTCGGGAAGGACGCGGCCGATCCCGCCCTCCTCGCCCGCACGCGGACGAGGTACGCCGTGCTCGCCGAGGTCCACGGGACGAACGCGGTCGTCCTCGATCCGCTCGTCGGGCGGACCGCGATCCCCGTCCTCGTCCTGCTCGACCGCGTGTCGGGAGACGGGACCGTCTGGTCCCAGCCCCCCGGCGACAAAGGCCCCGCCCCCCGCCTCGTCCAGGAGCGGGGGAGCTAGGACCGTCCGTTCACGCGGTCCGGAGCAGGAAAAGAGGCTCCTTCGCAGCGAGGGAGAAACAAGTTTTGCTTGCAACGTCCCCCCTGCCCGTCCAATCGAAGCGTGGGACTTCAAGGAACGAGTGAGTGCGGGATTATACAGTCTGTATATCCCCGGTGTGCGTTTCTCGGAAGAATTCTGTAACTGATTGGAATAACGAGTGTTAAACACGAGAATGGGAACACTGAGAAATTTCTTATACAGAAGGAAGTAGTCTGTGTTTTCCGAATTATACAGACTGTATAATCACAGTTAGATCACGAACAACCGAGAGTACCTTATGGAATCTATTCGCTGCCAGTTTGCTCGCCTGTCTGACATTTCTGTAGATGAGTTGTTGCACGCATACGGCGTCTATGTAATTTGGTCTGGAAAATCTCGGGCACGTCCGTCGTATATTGGAGAAGGCGATATCTGGTCTCGCCTTGGGCAACATCGCAATAGATTCCCAAGGCCAGTTGATGGGTATGCCACTATTATTGGGTATGAATACACAGCAGCAACGAAAAGAAATGCTCAAATCGTTGAGGCAGTTCTCCTAGCAATTGGTGAAGAAACTGATCGTTATGCAGTTCATAATAAGCGCGGCGGAAACCTTGCCAAGCTCGATAAGCTATTCGACTGGCATGGTGTTGTAAAAATACACTTTGAAGGTAATGATCCGTTTCTAGAGCCGGGTACTAGTCGTCCTGCAAAAGGGAAGCGGACAGTTTCGATCACACTGAACGATGAGGGCAACTTCATGGTGAATCATCCTTGGCGCCTTAGAAGATTGAGGCTTCCAAAATCGTGATCTAACCCGTCGTTCAACCCGGACGCGCAAAAGCGGCGCGCCGGTTAACTCTGCGTTAGGCATCACAAGTTGGAGAGTGAACCGTGGCGCTAAAACCAAAGAGAAGTGAGCCGCAGGCAGGCGCGAAGGCCAAGCCCAGTGCGGAAGCGGAGCGCGCGACCGCGATGGCAACCTCTCATCTCATCGACGAGCG
>JACPZO010000125.1 GCA_016195465.1 Nitrospirota bacterium | reverse complement strand
GAGTCAAGGAATCCGCGTTGCGCATACACCCGGCCCCCTACTCCCTCACCAGGCCCGAGAAGCCCATGAACGCGAGGGCGAGGAGGCCCGTCGTGATGAGCGTAATGGCCGCTCCCTGGAACGGCTTGGGGATCCTCGCCGCAGGGAAATTGGGGACGTTGGTTCACAGAGTGCTTTCAGCTTGTCAGTGCAGAGAGTTTTCGATAGAATCCAGTCATGCCCCGCCAAGCCCGCTTAGATGTCCCCGGCGCCCTGCACCACATCATGGTGCGGGGGATCGACAAGACGAACATCTTCCGAGACGACGAAGATAAGGCCCGGTTTCTCGAACGCCTCGGCCAGACCGTTCAGGAGGGGAAATGCACAGTCTATGCCTGGGTCCTTATGGACAATCACGTCCACATCCTGTTCAAGAGCGGCAAAGCCGGCATCTCCACCGTCATGCGAAAACTCCTCACCTGGTACGCCTTGCATTTCAATCGCCGCCACCGCCGCACCGGCCATCTTTTCGAGAACCGCTACAAATCCATCCTCTGCGATGAGGATAACTATCTTTTGGCCCTGATACGCTACATCCATCTCAATCCCATGCGGGCCGGGATGGTAAAGACCATAGAAGAGCTTGACCGCTACCCCTGGAGCGGCCACCGCGCAGTGATGAACAAAAGAGAATCCGCAACTGATCGGCGGAGGGCTTGTCCGCAGCCTTGGAGGCTGGTCCCAGGTCCAATCAGCGCAGAGAAAAGGGCAGAAGACCGAATACGATGAACGAATCCTCGGAAGCGGCGACTTCGTCATGGCCATTTTCAAAGAGGCCGAGGAAAAGCAGATACGACAACTGAAACTCCGGCGCAGCGGCCGCACGATTTCCGACATTATCAGAGAGGAATGCAAGCAAAGCAAGGTCAGTGCAGAAGAGCTAACAAGGGGAAACAAGCGTTGCAAAGTGAGTGAGGCCCGAATGACCATCGCGCGTCGGAGTCGGAACGAGCTTGGCCTGTCAGGCGCTGAGATTGCGCGTCATCTCGGCGTGAACACATCGAGCATTAATCGGGCGCTGGCACGGGTGGCCGAGGTTGCCGGTACCGGTAAAAGATGAAAGCATCCTGAGAACCAACGTCCCCGAGTCCCCTCCCCGAGTCCCCAGAACCAACGTCCCCGAGTCCCCGAGTCCCACCCGAGTCCCACACTGTCTCATGTTGCCGCTCGGCCACCAGGCCTTGTCGTCGGACTTGGGGGCAATCGTGAAGTGCTGGGGACCGAGGTCATCGCCCGGCTTGAACCCGATGGGGTGCGACCACTTTCCATCCGGGCTCTTGCCGCGGGTGTGGCACTGGCCGCAGACGGCCGCGGCGATGCCGCACGGAAGCTTCGACGGGTTGATGATCGTTCCCGCCCGCTTCGCCCCGTCGGCCGCCGCGTGGCGCCCCCCGGGGCCGTGGCACGATTCGCAGCCGAAGCCGTCCTCAACCCACGTGAGCGTTTCCGGGTTGAAGCCGACGACGTGGCACTGAGCGCATTCTTTCCGCCAGTCGCTCTTCTCGACCTTGCCGAAAGTCGGCGATTTTCCCCATTGTTTCGACTCGAAGTTCCACTGGGCCGGCTGGATGCGCCAGTTCTTGTCGATTGTGGCGCTCTTCGCCGTGTGCTAGGATTTGAAGGAATCCAGGGAGGGAGCGATGGGGAAGCGGGAAAGGGATTCCATCACAAACGGGATACGCTCCTGGCCGGAGTCGGAGCGGCCGCGGGAGCGGCTGCTCGCCAACGGGGCGCGCGTTCTCTCGGACGCCGAATTGCTGGCCGTCATCATCCGGACGGGAAGCGGCGGTGAGACGGCGCTCGACCTCGCGCGGGCGATCCTTTTGCGGGTCGGGTCGATCGGGGGCCTCGATCGGGCCGGCCTGGCCGAGCTTCAGGGCATCCCCGGCCTGGGCCCCGCGAAGACCGCCCAGCTCAAGGCCGCCCTGGAGATCGCCCGGCGGCGTGATCACCCCGAGGACGCGGAGAAGAGCGCGCCTCTCAGGACGAGCCGGGACGCCTTCCGGTACGTCCGTGCCCGCTTCGTCGGCGCGAGGAAGGAACTCTTCGAATGCCTCCTCCTGGACGCCCGAAATCGGGCGAGACAGGTCGTCACCGTCTCGGAAGGGAGCCTGACGGGGTCGATCGTTCACCCGCGGGAGGCGTTTTCTCCCGCTCTCCGGGAGTCCGCGGCGGCCGTTCTGTTCGTCCACAACCATCCGAGCGGAGATCCGACACCGAGCCATGACGATATTCAACTCACCAAACGGCTCGTCCAGACGGGGGAGATCCTGGGCATCCCCGTCCTCGATCACCTTATCGTTGGGGAGGGAGATGCGTACACGAGTCTGGCCGATCTGGGGCACGTTCCGCCTTCCCGGACGCGCGGCTAAGTTTCTCCTCGCGGCGCTTCTTCTTGTCGCCGGGTGCGCCGGGCCTCTCCGGCCCACGCTCCAGAAAAGCGGCGATGTCTGGATGCGCGCCGAGCCGGCCCAGGCTTTGGGTCCGAGCGCGCGGATCGTCGTTCTCCCGGCGCTTTCGGACCCGGGGAACGAGCGGAGGGCGTCCATCGGCCTGGATCTTCTCGTCGAAGAGCTTCGAAGCCGCCGCCCGGGGTGGACGCTGATCCCCGCGGAGACGCTTCTCGATCCCGCGGCGGCGGGGCCGGCCGGGCCAGCCGGGAAAGACGCGAAGGAAATCCTCGACCGCTCCACCGGCCGCCAGGGAATCTCCGAGGAGGACGCAAGGAAGCTTGCGGCCCTCGCGGGCGCGACTCATCTCGTCCAGCTCCGCCTCCTTTTCCTCAAGACCGAGGGGGAAGCCGAGGTCTCTTTCCTGACGACCGTCTTCCGGGCCGAAACGGGCCAGAAGGTCTGGGAAGGCACGGGGAGGGGCGTCGGCCGGCACACGATCTTCGGCCTGTTCGGGCCGATCTCCGTCCCCGTGTTCTTCCGATCGATCGCGAAGGAGGCCGTGCAGGCCGTCGCGGAGCGTCTTCCCGACTGAGTTTCCGCTTCACGGTCGTCTCCAGGAAAAGCGGCGGCCCCTCCATTACGGCCTCATGTCAGGAGGCGGGGCGGTCGATGAGACTATGACATAGCGGCACAAATCTACTGCGCGTCTCCCATGCGGGGTTGGGCGGTGCTCGCGATCCTCACATACTGACGTGTATGCTCCGGTCGCTGTGCTCCGTCCGCCCCTGCCTGGAAGCCGCTCGTTGCGATTTATGCCGCCATGTATTCTCATCGTGTCGGGGGAGACCGCGTGGCGGTTCGATTCTTCGGCCAGTTCCTGATCGAAAAGGGATACCTCACGATGGAGCAGTTGGCGCGGGCCGTCTCCCTCCAGGAATCCCAGAACCACCGTTTCGGCGAGCTGGCCGTCCAGATGGGCCTTCTCTCGCCGGAGGAGGTCCGCCACGTGATCCAGGCCCAGCGGCGGATCGACCTTCCGTTCGGCGAGACCGCGCGCTATCTGGGCCTGATCGACGAACCGGCCGTCCAGAAAATCCTTTCCGCCCAGAAGACCAACCGGCTCCAACTGGGAGAGGCCGCCGTCCGCCAGGGGTTCATGACGACGGAGGCGGTTTCCCGCGCCCTTGAGGAGTTCTGGGCGGAGGAAATGAGCCAGGCCGTCTCCCTCCCGGCTTTGCCGCCGAACCTCCCGCACCACGCCGTGGTTCAGGCTCTTCTGGAAATCGTTTCCCGGCAGATCGTCCGTTTCGTGGGCCAGCCCGTGAGATACGGACCGGGGGAGCGGGCGGGGGCGGAGGCGATCCGCTACGATGGGATGGGGTGCCGGATCCGGCTCACCGGTTCGGCCGATGGATGGATTCTCCTTCTCGTTCCGGTCGATCTTGCGGCGCGGATCGCCGGGCAGATGCTCGGCCTTCGGCCCGAGGAGTTGTCTTCCGAAATGCCCGAAGAAGGGCTCAAGGAGTTCGTCAATATCGTCGCCGGCCACTGGTCGGGCCACGACGTCCACGGAGAAGCCGGTCCCGACGTCGGATTTCCCGAGATGACTTCTTTCCCCCTGTCGATGGAGAGCGCGTCCGGCGTGCTCGTGCCGGCCCACACGCCTCTTCAATCGTTCACGCTCGGCTTTTTTTCCGTCCGCAAAGCGGGATGAATTCTCTGCGGGATGAATTCTCTTGTGACTGCTCCCCCCGTTCAGTAAGATTCCGGCCCTGTCTTTTCGGTTTCCCCCGGATCCGGGGGCCATTCGACACGCTGGGGGGTTCATGGCATCGCAATCCAGGCGCGCGCTCCTTTCCGTTTCCGACAAGCACGGCATCCTCGACCTGGCCCGCGGCCTTTCCGCCATGGGTTGGGAGATCGTTTCCACCGGCGGCACCGCTCGGGCGCTCGCCGAGGCGGGCCTGAACGTCCGGGATGTCGCCAGCGTGACCGGCTTTCCCGAAATGCTGGACGGACGGGTCAAGACGCTCCATCCGAAAGTCCACGGCGGACTCCTCGGCATCCGGAAGAACTCCTCGCACCGCGAGCAGATGGCGGCGCAAGGAATCGAACCGATCGACCTCGTCGCCGTGAACCTCTACCCGTTCGAGGAGACGATCGGGAGGCCCGGCGTGACGCTCGACGAGGCGATCGAGAACATCGACATCGGCGGCCCCGCCATGCTGAGGTCGGCGGCCAAGAACTTCCGCGACGTGATCGTTCTGGTCGATCCGCGCGACTACGCGGGCGTTCTGGCCGAGATCCAGAAGACGGGGGACCTGCCGGAGGCGGCCCGCTACGAGCTTGCGCGGAAGGTCTTCGCCCACACGGCTCGGTACGATGCCTTGATCGCGTCGTACCTCGAGCGGCGGGACGAGGCCGGGAGCCCCGTCCAGGCGGGGGAGATGCCTTCGCTCCTGACGCTCCAGTTCGAAAAGATCCAGGGCCTCCGCTACGGCGAGAACCCGCATCAGCGCGCCGCCTTCTATCGCGACATGGCGCCGTCCGCGCCGTCCATCGCCGCCGCCCGTGCGCTTCAGGGCAAGGAACTCTCCTTCAACAACGTTCTGGACGCCGACTCGGCGCTGGCCCTCGTGCTGGAGTTCGACGCGCCGGCGGCCGCGATCATCAAGCACAACAACCCGTGCGGCGTCGCGACGGGCTCCCGGCTCGTCGAGGCCTACCGGAAGGCGAAGGCCACGGACCCCGTCTCCGCCTTCGGGGGCGTGATCGCCTTCAACCGGAAGGTCGACCAGGAGACGGCGGCGGAGGTGACGGGGCTGTTCGCCGAAGTCGTCATCGCGCCCGGATTCGACGCCCCGGCCTTGGCCATCTTCTCGAAGAAGCCGGCCCTGCGCCTGTTGGACGTCGGCCCGAATCTGTCGCGGCCCGCCGGCGGGATCGATCTCAAGAAGGTACGGGGAGGACTGCTTGTCCAGGAACGGGACACGGGGCGGATCGAGGATTTCTCTTCGCTGTCGGTTCCGACCCGACGGAGACCCACGGACGAGGAGGTGGCCGGGATTGCCTTCGCCTGGCGGGTCGCCAAGCACGTGAAATCGAACGCGATCGTCTACGCCGTCGCGGGGCAGACGATCGGGATCGGGGCCGGCCAGATGAGCCGGGTCGATTCGGCGCGGCTCGGGATCGTCAAGGCCGAATCGGTCGGCATGAGCGTCCGGGGAAGCGTGATGGCCTCGGACGCCTTCTTCCCGTTCCGGGACGGGATCGACGCGGCGGCCCAGGCCGGCGTCACGGCGATCGTCCAACCGGGCGGCTCGGTCAAGGACGCGGAGGTCGTGGCCGCGGCGGACGAGCACGGTCTGGCGATGGTGTTTACGGGCATGCGCCATTTCCGGCACTGATCGAAACGGAAACTCGCCACGGAGACACGGAGGCACAGAGTGGACCTCTTCTTCGATTGTCCCAACAACGCCTTTCTCTGTGCCTCTGTGCCTCTGTGGCTTGCCCTTCGCCCGGCATTCTGCGAGAAATGAAGGTTCTGATAATCGGATCCGGAGGGCGGGAGCACGCGCTGGCCTGGAAGATCGCCCAGTCATGTAGGTTGGGTTAGCGGTTTTATCGCGTAACCCAACGAACCGAATATTCGCC
>JACPZO010000139.1 GCA_016195465.1 Nitrospirota bacterium | reverse complement strand
TCCCTTCGTTCCCCTCGAAGTCCCGGACGGCAAGACCCAGAACGTGCGCGCCGTCGGAAAGCGGCGAGATGGGAACATACCTGAACCCTGTGGCCGTTGCCTCCCCGCCCGCGGCGGCCTGGCCGTCAATCGTCAGAACGGCCGTGGCGGGATCGATGCCGGAAAGATCGTCGGACCATGAAGCCTGGATCGCGGGTCTCGAATTCGAGAGGCGCGCACCTTCGGCCGGAGAGGTGAAGGAGACGGTGGGCGGGGTCGCGTCCCCCCAATGGGCGAAGATCGTGATGATCAGGAACGGGCGGACACGGGGGTCCGCCCCTACGTCGCTGTCGTGATGTTCCCCTTCGTGCCCGCCCCCGCCATGGCCGCTCTTGATCTTGACCGAGAGAACGTTGGTGGGCTGGAGAGAGACGGATTTCTCGATGACGGCAACGTTCTTCTTGAATTCATGCTCGTCGACGACCTCGGTCCCGTTGAGCTTGATCTCGGCCGAAGCGACGCGCGTTGCCTTGGATCCGCCGTTCTGGACGCGGAGGATGAAGGCGGGCGCACTCGCGTACGCCGGGACGGCAAACGTGACCGTCTCCGCCACGGGCTTGCCCTCCGCCCGGACGAACTTCTGCGGACCGAAGACAACCTGGTGGGCAGAAGCGGGAAGAGCGGAGAGAACACCAATGGCAACCGCGAGAAAGACTGCGGAAGCCCGGGCGGGAAAGCGGGCCGTGGAACGCCCACCGGCCACGGCGCTACCCCTGCCTCGAACCGCAAGTCTCGGAGATGAGGGCCGGACTATGTGAGTGAGTGAAACGTTGCGGAGGAGGGGACTTTGGGCATGGGGACAAACCTCCATGTTCGCCGCCACCCCCCCCGTATCCCGAAAAGAAGGAGGATGGCTGCACTGCCGGCAGCCGGTCAGACGACGTATGAAACGAGGGGGGTCGAAAGCGTCCTTGCTTGCCGGACGCTTATATCGAACAGGAACGGCGTTTGTCAAGAGAAAGTTCCTGCGGAAGAAAACGGCCGCCGACTTACCCGATCCGGGAGAGGTCGAGTGCGGACCAGCGTTTCGCCAGGGCGGAGGCCAGGGGACGATGCTCCGCCTCCGAAAGGCCGGGATCTCGTGCCACGATCTCGAAGGCAATCGTTCGGATCCGCTCGATCAGCTTCGCGTCGCGCATGAGGTTCGCCGCGCGCAGTTCCGGGATCCCCGATTGCCGCGTCCCCAGGATCTCCCCCGGCCCTCGCAGGACCAGGTCCTCCTCGGCGAGGACGAACCCGTCGTCCGTTCGGACCATGGCCGAGAGGCGCGCCCGCGCCTCCTCGGAGAGGTGCGGCGGCGCCAACAGATAACAGACTCCCCCGTGCTCTCCCCGCCCGATCCGGCCCCGGAGCTGGTGCATCTGGGCCAGGCCGAATCGCTCGGCGTGTTCCAGGACCATGACGCTCGCGTTCGGAACGTCCACGCCGACCTCGATCACGGTGGTCGCGACGAGGACTCGGACGCGCCCCGCGGCGAAGTCGCTCATGACGGCGTCCTTCTCGGCCGACGACATCCGCCCGTGAACGAGACCCACCTTATACTCCGGGAATACCGATCTCGACAGGCGGTCCGCCGTCTGGACGGCGGCCTTGAGGTCGCTCTTCTCGCTCTCCTCCACGAGGGGACAGATCACGTACGCCTGCCGCCCCGCCGCCAACTCCCGCCGGACGGCTTCCTCAAGCCGGCGGCGCTGGGACTCGTACAGCAAGAGCGTCCGGACCGGCTTCCGCCCGGGCGGCTTCCCGTCGATCACGGAGACGTCCAGGTCGCCGTACGCCGTCATGGCGAGCGTCCGCGGAATCGGCGTCGCCGTCATGACGAGGACGTCCGGCGACCATCCTTTCTTCTGAAGCGTGGCCCGCTGGATCACGCCGAACCGGTGCTGTTCGTCGACGACGACGAGCCCCAGCGCGCGAAACGCCACCTCGTCCTGGATAAGGGCGTGCGTCCCGACGGCGATCGGAATCGCCCCGCCGGCCAGCCCTTCGAGGACGGCCTCCCGTTCCTTCTTCTTCATCCCGCTCCGCAGAAGGGCGAGCGGAACGTCGACCGGCGCGAGGAGCCGCCTCAGGTTCCGCGCGTGCTGGTCGGCCAGAATCTCCGTCGGCACCATGAGCGCGGCCTGCCAGCCGCTCTCAACGGCGGTCAGCATGGCGTGGAGGGCGACGACCGTCTTCCCCGATCCGACGTCTCCCTGCAAGAGCCTGTTCATCGGATGGGGCGAAGTCATGTCGGCCGAGATCTCGCCGATCACCCGCTCCTGGGCCTGCGTGAGGGCGAACGGCAGAGACGCCCGCAGGACGCCCGTCAGCCTTCCGTCCGCCTTGAAACTGATCCCTTTCCGCTCGTCCGCCACGGCCCGCTTCCGCCGGGCGAGGCCGATCTCGAGAAGAAGAAGCTCCTCGACGATGAAGCGCCGATGGGCCGGCGTGTCGCACCGGGCCAGCGCCTCGAAATCCGTCCCCTCCGGCGGGAAGTGGAGGTCTCGGACCGCCGCGAACGGAGGGGGAAGACGGAACTCGCCGCGGACGGACGCCGGCAGAATCTCGGGGACTTCGAAAGGGACCGATTCGATCAGGCCGTCCAGGATCGTTCGGATCTGGCGGGACGTCAGGCCCGCCGTCTCCCGGTAGATCGGCACGATCCGCCCCGTGTGGATGCTCTCGTCGGGTTCCCCCGGCTCCAGGACGTCGTACTCAGGGTTCTCCATCTGGAAACCGGCGTGACCCGGACGCGGCTGGACCACGCCCCCCAGGATCACCTTCTGGCCCGGCTTGAAGACCTTGTCCAGATAGGCTTGGTTGAACCAGACGGCGGTCAGGTAGTCGCGGCCGTCGAACAGAATCATCTCGAAGAGCTTCATCTTCTTCCGGGGCGTGATGGTCACGCCCTTCGTGAGGACCTCGCCCGCCACGGTCTCGAACCGTCCGGGCCGGAGATCGCGGATCGGCTTGAGCCGGCCCCGGTCCTCGTACCGCCGGGGAAAGAGCGCCAGGAGATCGGCGACGGTCTCGACGCCGATCCGGCCGAACAGTTCCGCGCGGCGCGGGCCGATCCCTTTCACGTACTGGACCGGGGACTCCGCGGTGACGCGCGTTCCGGCCGCGGGTTTCGACGCCGCTCCCGCCGCGGGGCGATCTCCTTCGGGTCGTTCCACTTGGGCCACTTGGGCCACTTGGGCCACTTCTGCCGCCTGGGCCGCTTGGGACGCGGGGACGCGGGAACGCGGACCGTCCGTCTTCGCCGCTTCGTCGATGATTTCGAGCGCCGCCCTGGCCCGCTCGCGACGGCCCTCGGCCGGGAGCGAATCGAACCCGTCAAGAAGAGCGAGCAGTCTGGCCCAAGCCGCCTCCTCCTTCGGAAGGGGCTTCCCGGCCGCTTCGAACCTCTCCCGGACGAATTTCTCCATCCCCTGGACGACGGAAGGATGCCGCACGGCGTACTCCAGGGGCCCGCGAAGGGCCGAGACCGCACCCTCGGAGGATGAAGGGGAATGAGTTCTTGTCATTCGGCGGAGAGTGTGGTAGGTTTACATCCCATTTTGGCGCAAAACAGGTCCACGCAGGAGACGCGAAAAATGCCACGCACGTGCGAGATTTGCGGAAAAGGTCATCAAGTCGGCTGTAACGTCAGCCATGCCCATAATAGAACCAAGCGCCGGTTTCGGCCCAACCTCCAGGAAGTCCGCGCCTTCGTGAACGGCGGCGTTCGCCGGATACTCGTCTGCACCCGTTGCATCCGATCCGGAAAAGTCCAGAAACCCGCCTGACCCCACCCAAACCCTCCCCCGCCAAGGGGGGAGGAGCTTTCGATTCACCGATTCACCGATTCACCGATTCACCGATTCACCGATTCACCGATTCACCCCGCTCCAATGTTCTTCATCCTCTTGACCGATCGGACCCCCTTGAGGCCCTGGATTTTCCCGATCACCTGATCGAGCTGGCCCAGGTCTTTCACCTCGATCACAAAATCGAGCGTCCCGCGGCCGTCCCCGGTCGTCGAGACCTTCGCGTTCGCGATGTTCGACTCCGCCGACGTGATCGCGGCCGTGACCGCCGCCAGCATCCCGGGCCGGTCCTCGACCAGCACGGAGATGGAGACCGGGCGAGCCGCCATCCCGGCGGCCTCCCAATCCACATCGACCCACCGATCCGGGTCGATGTCCAGTTCGAGATTCGGGCAGTCCCGCGTGTGGACCGTCACGCCCCGGCCTCGCGTAATGAAGCCCGCGATCGGGTCGCCGGGAACGGGATTACAGCACTTCGCGAAGTGGATCAGCATATCCTCCACGCCGCTCACCTTGACCCCCGTCACGGACGGCCTCGGAGTCCGGCGGAAGATCTTCCGTAGGATCGCCGTCCCGACCTCGGCCGGCGACGGACCCGCCCCCGGGAACAGGCGGTTCATCGCCTGGTTGGCCGAGACCTTCCCGTACCCGATCCCGGCCAGGAAGTCGTCGATCGCCGCAAACCCCATTTCCTTGAGGACCTGCATCTTCTCGGCGTCCTTCTGGACGGCGGCGAGACTCGCGGCGCGCTTCTTCAGCTCCCGCTCGATGATCTCCCGGCCCAGCGCGATACTGCGGTTTCTTTCCTCCGTCTTGATCCAGTGCTTGATCCGCGTCCGCGCCCTCGGCGTCTTGACGAACTTGAGCCAATCCCGCGAGGGGACGTGTCCCGTCTGCGTCAGGACTTCGACCGCATCGCCCGTCTTGAGCTCCGCCTTGAGGGGGACGATCCGCCCGTTCACCTTGGCGCCCACGCACTGGCGGCCGACGTCCGAGTGGATCGCGTAGGCGAAGTCGACGGGCGTCGAACCCCGGGGCAGTTCCTTGACGTCCCCCTTCGGCGTGAAGGCATAGACGACGTCCGGAAAGAGGTCCATCTTGACCGTGTCGAGGAACTCCTTGGCGTCGGACAGGTCCCTCTGCCACTCCACCATCTGGCGGAGCCAGTTGAACTTCTCCCCCGCCGTGGCGTCGACCGCCCCCCGCTCCTTGTACCGCCAGTGCGCCGCGATCCCTTCCTCCGCCAGCCGGTGCATCTCGTCCGTGCGGATCTGGAACTCGACGCGCTCGCCGCCCGGCCCGATGATCGTCGTGTGGAGCGACTGGTAGAGGTTTGACTTCGGCACGCCGATGTAGTCCTTGAAACGGCCCGGAACGGGCGTCCAGACGGAGTGGATCATGCCCAGGATGGCGTAGCAATTCACCTTGGAGTCGGTCAGGATCCGGAGGGCGATCAGGTCGTACACCTGCTCGAACGGGATACCCTGCGACTTCATCTTCTGGTAGATCGAGTAGAGATGCTTGGGACGGCCGCTGACGTCGCCCTGGAACCCGAACTCGCCCAGCCTCTTCCGGACGATCTCCGTCAGATCGTTGATGTACTTTTCGCGCTCCTCCCGGCGCTTGGAGACCTTCTGCACGAGGTCCCAGTACGCCTCCGGCTCCAGGTGCTGGAACGCCAGGTCCTCCAGTTCCCACTTGATCCGGCCGATCCCCAGGCGGTTCGCGAGCGGCGCGTAGATGTCCAGCGTCTCCTGGGCGATCGCGCGCCGCCGTTCGGGAGGAAGGTGCCGGAGCGTGCGCATGTTATGAAGGCGATCGGCCAGCTTGATCAGGATGATCCGGATGTCCTTGGACATCGCCAGGAGCATCTTGCGGAAGTTCTCGGCCTGGGCCTCCTCGCGCGTCTTGAACTCGATCCGGGCGATCTTCGTCAACCCGTCGACGATGAACGCCACTTCGTCGCCGAAGAGGGACCGAAGCTCGGCCTCCGTGGCGACCGTGTCCTCGATCGTGTCGTGCAGAAGTCCGGCCGTGATCGTGACGACGTCGAGCTTGAGGTCGGCCAGGACGGCCGCGACCTCGATCGGATGGGTCATGTACGCCTCGCCCGACAAACGGATCTGCCCCTGGTGGGCCCGGGCCGAGAAGACGTACGCCTTCCGGATGAGCTCCACGTCGGCGTCCCGGTTGTAGCTCAGGACCCTTTCGACGACGTCTTCCGATCGCACGACCGCTTGCGGCATTTCCCGCCCCTCAATCCCCGCGCCCCGCGGCTTTCACGTCTTTCAACTCGAGCTGAACGTTCCGCGAGCCGTTCCACTCGTTGATCCCGCAGGTAAACGCGAGATCCACGCGGGCCCCCCGGGCAAGCTCCGCCGCACGCGGGGCGAACTTCCACGCGATTCCACCGAGCCGGCGCGATCCCGCCTCGACCCAAAACTTCACGTGCTTCTCCTTCAGAACGCTCGTAGACAGAACGACGGCGTTCCGCAGAACGAGCACGGGCTCCGGGTTCCCGACGCCGAACGGCGCGAACCGCTCGATCTCCGAGGCGAAGTCGAGCGAGATCTCGTCGGCCGAGAGGGCCGCGTCGATCTTGAGGCGGCGCAGGAAACCGTCCTCCCCCATTTCCCGCAAGGCGATCTCCGAGAGGCGGCCCGCCAGCGCCGGAACGCGCTCCGTCCTCAAGGTCACGCCGGCCGCGTATCGGTGGCCGCCGAATTTGTCCAGCAGATCGGCGCACTCGCACAGAGCCCCGTACAGGTCGAACCCCGGAATGCTCCGGGCCGACCCCTTGCCCGCGCCGTTCGAGAGGGAGAGGAGGAGAGTCGGCCGGTGGAACCGCTCCGCCACCCGCGCCGCGCCGATCCCGATGACGCCCGGGTGCCACTCCTCCGACCCGAGGACGATGGCACCCGGAAGCTCGGACCATTCCTCCACCATCCCCACTGCGTCCTGGACGATCTCTTCCTCCATCGCCTGTCGCTCGCGGTTCAAGCCGTCCAGCGTTGCCGCGAACGCCGCCGCCTTCGCCTCGTCCTCCTCCAGCAGAAGTTCGAGGCTCGTCCCTGCCGTCCCAATCCTTCCCCCAGCGTTGATCCGGGGGCCGAGATAGAAGCCCACGACGCCGGCAGTGATCGGCCGCTTGTCGCACCCAGCCGCCTTCACGAGCGCCCGCACGCCGAGCCGGTCTCCTGACGCGATCCGCGCCAGACCCTCCCGCACCAGCACCCTGTTCCACCCCGTGAGCGGGGCCATATCGGCCACGGTCCCGAGAGCCACGAGGTCGAGGAGGGGACCGTGAGGGAAAGCGCCCCCGAAACGGTCTATGACGGCCCGCGCAAGGACGTACGCTACGCCCACGCCGGCGAGCGCCACGCCCTGCGGCCAAGGCCGTTCCGGAAGGGAAGGATGGAGGATGGCCGCGGCCCTGGCCGGGGGGCCCGCGCGGGGGATTTCGTGGTGGTCGGTCACTATCACGTCGATCCCGAGGCCCGCGGCGGCGGAGACCGCTTCCGTTGCGCCGATCCCGTTGTCCACCGTCACGACGACCGAGGCGCCCGATCTTTGAACCGCCTCCAGGGAGGAGGACTGGAGACCGTACCCTTCGCTCAGGCGATCCGGAATCCGCCAGACCGCGTTGATCCCCACAGCTCGAAAAACGGAGACGAGGAGGGCCGTCCCCGTCACACCGTCAACGTCATAATCGCCGAAGACCAGGACCGTCTCTCCCCGTTCCTTCGCGCGCGCGAGACGTTCCACGGCCTCCAGCACGCCGGGGAGGAGAATCGGGTCGGGCCACCCCGACGGAGACGGGGCCAGGTACTCTTCGATCTCGGCCGCCGCCGCAAGCCCCCGGGCCGCCAGGATCCGCGCCGCGGCCCGCGATAGCCCATGGCGTCCGGCGATTTCCCGTTCGAGGTCGGGACGCGGTTCAGGCACGATCCAGACTCGATCGGACACGGAACCCCCTGGGAGCGTGTGCAGTTCGGAGCGGGAGATCGGTTCGGAGTTGAGAGCGCGGAGTGGGGAGTTGGAAGTTCTGAACTCTGAACTCCGATCCCCGAACCGATCTCCCGCTCCCATCTGCACTTGACTATAACACAGCGAGGCGGCCCAGTTCCAGGCGGTGAACATCGCACTGAACAACTTGGCCCTGAAAGACTGGTGTTGGCGGCAAGTGATCCGTTTATGGACGCGGATGGGAAGCTCGCAACGAAGTTCGCGAGAAGTTCTTACGGTGTGCCGCGGCCGGGGGTGTCGGAACCTGGACTTCACCTTTCAGGCACCGGAAGCGCCGCTTAACACCTTCTCGGGATGGGAGATGTTGTCCGGACGGGGACTGGCCAGAGGCCCAACCAACGCTCAGCGGTAGACCTCCCGCCGGTGGCCCACCCTCAACACCAGGACCAGGAGTTGCCCTCGGTCGACCGCGTAGATGATCCGATAACTTCCCACCCGAAGACGCCGAAGTCCCTCCCACTGACCATCGAGCGCCGTCCCCTGAAGCGGATCCTTCGCCAGATCCTCCACGGCCTCAACAACCCGTGTGCGATGCTGCCGGTCAAGCTTCGCAAGTTCCTTGAGGGCTCTCTTCTCCCAGCTAATCGCCCAAGAGCTCACGCTTCACCTGATCGTGCGAGATCCATTCCGCATTGGGATCTCGCAAGCGTTCCAGCGCAATATCGAGATCCGCCCGTTCCGCCAGGTAGAACCGGATTGCTTCCGCGACGATGTGACTTTGTGACTGGTGGAGATCCTTCCCCGCCCGCTCCAGCCGGGTGGCCAGGTTCTTCGGCACGCGCACTAGCATCTGCTTATAAACCACTTCGGTCCTCCACTTTCAGAGTCTTGATATATTCATATATCATAACGACCTTGGAAGATCAACTCCCGCCCGAACGGACAGGGCAGGTCCCCCTCCTTGGTAAGAGCCTGTTCCGAGCAAGGCAAAGGAAGCGGCAAGGGGAGAGCAGGAGGAAGGCTTAGGCTCTTCTCACGGCCTCACGACCCTGATCCCCAGATCCGCTTCGAGAGGATCGAAGCCGCCTCAGGCCGTTCGAGGGGCGGGACGCCGCTCCACGGCGCGGACCTTCCAGACGACGATGATCGGAGAAGCCAGGTAGATGGAAGAATAGGTCCCGACGATCACGCCCATGAAGAGGGCGAGGGCGAAATCGTACGTCACCTCTCCGCCGAAGAGGATGAGCGCGACGAGGACGAGAAGGACCGTCGAGGACGTGACGATCGTCCTGCGGAGCACCTCGTTGATGCTCCTGTTCACCGTCTCGGCAAGCGGGACCTTGGCCCGAAGTCTGAGGTTCTCGCGGATCCGGTCGAAAACGACGACCGTGTCGGTGAGGGAATACCCCGCCAGCGTCAGGAGACTGGTCACGACCAGGAGGTTGATCTCCCGCCCCATGAGAAAGAAAATCCCCAAGACGGCCAGGACGTCGTGGAGCGTGGCGATCGCCGCCGCCACCCCGAACTTCCATTCGAACCGGAAGGCGATGTAGACGATGATCCCCATCATCGAAATGAAGACCGCCCACAGGGCGTCCTTCTGGAGCCGCCGGCCGACGCTGGGGCCGATTTCCGTCGTCCCCTCGACCGCGGCCTTGTTGTCCTTGAACCCTTCCTGCAGGCGCTCGACGAGCGTCTTCGTCAGGGGCCCCAGGTCTTCATTGTGCGTCTTGAGGCGGACAAGGAGGCGGTTCGCCTCGGCGAACTGCTGGAGATCGGCTGGGGGAAGGTTCCCTTCCTTCAGGATCTCCCGGGCCTTCTCGATCGACACGTCCTTCTCGAAGCGGAGCTGGATTGTCACGCCCCCGGCGAAGTCGATCCCCAGGTTCGCGGCCCCTCGGGCGATCTGAAAGACCGCGAAGAGCCCGATCATGGCCAGGGTCGACGAGAGGACGAATGTCAACTTCCGCTTGCCGATGAAATCGAAATTGGTCGTGCCGATAATATCCATGAAGCCTCCAAATTCAACTTTCAACTTTCAGCCTTCGACTCTTGACTATATGCTCAGCTTCTCCAGCTTCCTCCGGCTCGTGATGTAATCGAAGACGACTTGCGTCCCCACGAGCGCCGTGAAGAGATTGATCAGGATCCCCGCCGAGAGCGACACGGCGAACCCCTTGATCGGGCCGCTCCCGAACTGGAACAGAACGGCCGCGGTGATGAGCGTCGTCACGTGGGAGTCGATGACCGTCGTGAAGGCGCGGTCGTACCCCGCCTCGATCGCCGCCCGGACGGTCTTCCCCAGGCGGAGTTCCTCCTTGATCCGCTCGAAGATGAGGACGTTGGAATCCACGCCCATCCCCATCGTGAGGATGATCCCGGCGATGCCCGGGAGCGTGAGCGTCGCGTTGAACATGGCCAGGACTCCCATGAGCATGACGACGTTCAGCATCAGGGCCACGTTGGCAATGAGGCCGGACATCCTGTAGTAGAGGATCATAAAGGCGACGACGAGCAGGGCCCCGACGATCGACGCCTTGACCCCCTTCTGGATCGAATCGGCGCCCAGCGTCGGGCCCACGGTTACGTTCTGGAGGATCGAGACCGGCGCGGGAAGCGCCCCGGCCCGGAGGACGATCGCCAAGTCCTTCGCCTCGTCCATCGTGAACCGGCCGGTGATCTGCGCCTGGCCGCCCGCGATCCGTTCACGGATGACGGGCGCGGAGTAGACGTTCCCGTCGAGGATGATCGCCAGCCGCTCCTTGGTGTGGTCTCCGGTGATCTGGCCGAAACGCTCCGCGCCGACGGAGTTGAACGAAAGCGAGACGTACGGCTCGTTGTAGCGCTGGTCGATGGAGACGCGGGCGTCGGCCACGGCCTCGCCGGTCAGGAGGATAGGCTTCTTGACGACGAAGGGAACCTCCGAGCGCTCGCCCGTCCGCTTGTCGAACGTCCGCTGGTAAACGAGCTCGCTTCCTTCCGGAATCTCCCCCTTGAGCGATTTCTCGACGGACGCCTTCTCGTCCACGAGCTTGAACTCCAGGACGGCCGTCTTCCCGATCAGGTCAAGCGCCCGTTTCGGGTCTTTCAAACCCGGAAGCTGGATGACGATCTCGCGATCTCCCTGCCGCTGGATCAGCGGCTCGGCCACCCCGAACTTATCGATCCGGTTCCTCAGCACCTCCAGCGCCTGCGAGGCGGAAAAGTCCCGAATCGTCTTGATGTACCGGTCGTCCAGGGAGAGGAGGAGAGCACCCTCTTCCCGTCCCCCCTTCTTGATCTCGCCGAACCGGTCGAGGACCTCCTTTTCCACGGGATCGGGCGCCTGCCCATCGGACAGGAGGACTTTGATCGTCGTCTGGCCCGTCTTCTCCACCGTCTTGAACGCGAACTTCTTCTCCTTGAGTCTGTCCGTCACGGCGAGCGCCAAACGCTGCGTGGCGTTCTCCACCCCCTTCTCGACGTCGACCGAGAGAAGGAGGTACATCCCCCCCTGCAGGTCGAGTCCCAGGGCGATCTTGGGAATCGAGTCGCGCCACCAGGAGGGAAGGCGCTCTCCGGCCGGGGTCGACGGGAGGAAGAGAACGACGGCGGCGAGGGCGAAGAACGCGACGAGGCCGAACCGGATCTGGAGGCTTCGCTTCATGCCGTCACTCGTCGTCCGATCCGCGGATCCCGGCGACGTGGCTTCGCGCCACCCGCACCCGCACGTCCTTGGCTATCTCGAGGGTGAGAACGTTGGCGCCCAGCGCCGTGACCTGCCCGATCGGGCCGCCGACCGTAATGATCCGGTCTCCCTTCTTCAAATTGTCGAGCAGTTGCTTGTGATCCTTCGCCTTCTTCTGCTGGGGCCGGATCAGCAGGAAGTAGAAGATGCCGAAAATGACCACGATGGGGAGGAAGCTCATCACGACGCCCATCGTCCCTTCCGAACCGCCGCCCCCGCCCGATGGCGGGGCCATCCCGAGAATATTCATCCATCCAAACATTCGTCGTCCTCCTTTTGTGAGCGGAAATGACTCAAGAACTCCCGGTATCGTCCCTCCATGATCGCCGTCCGCGCCTCGCGCATCAGCGACAGGTAGACATGGAGGTTATGGATCGTGAGGAGCCGCATCGCGAGGATCTCCTTCGCCGTGAAGATGTGGCGAAGGTACGCCCGCGAGTAATGCCGGCACGTCTCGCATGAGCATGCCTCGTCGATCGGCCCCGGATCGTCGGCGTAGCGGGCGTGCGTGATGATCATCCGGCCCCGTCTCTCCCTGGAACGGACGAAGAGGAACCCGTTCCGCGCGTGGCGGGTCGGCATCACGCAGTCGAACATGTCCACGCCGCGCGCGATCCCCTCGACCAGGTCCTCGGGCGTCCCCACGCCCATCAGGTAGCGCGGCCGGCCGGCCGGAAGGACGGCGGTCGTGACCTCGGTCATCTCGACCAGGTCCCTCTTCGGCTCGCCGACGGAGAGGCCGCCGATGGCGTACCCGTCGAACCCGATCTCGACGATCTCTTCCGCGTGGTCCCGCCGGAGGTCGGCTTCCGTCCCGCCCTGGACGATTCCGAAGAGGGCGGCGTCCGCCCGCGTCCTCGCTTCCTTGCAACGCGCCGCCCAGCGCGTCGTCCGCTCGCAGGCCTCGGCGACCATTCCGGGCGCCGCGGGGTACGGGGGACATTCGTCGAAGGCCATCATAATGTCCGAGCCCAGAGCCTCCTGGGCACGGATCGCGATCTCCGGCGTGAGGCGGTGTCTCATCCCGCCGTCCAGGTGCGACTGGAACGTGACGCCGTCGTCGTCGATCCGACGAAGCTCCCCCAGCGAGTAGACCTGGTATCCGCCGCTGTCCGTCAGGATCGGGCGATCCCAGTTCATGAAGCGATGCAGACCGCCCAGCCTGGCGATCCGCTCGTGCCCCGGACGAAGGAACAGGTGATACGTGTTCGCCAGGACGATTTCCGCGCCCAGCGACACCAGCTCCCCCGGCGTCATGGCCTTGACTGTCCCCTGCGTGCCGACCGGCATGAAAACCGGCGTATGGATCAGGCCGTGCCGCGTCCGGACCACCCCCGCCCGCGCGCCCGTCGAGTCGACGTGATCCAGGGAGAAGCCGAACGCGGACGGATCGGCCGCGGCTACGCGCTCCATTCTCGTTTTCTCCCGCTCAAGGACCGCATTCACCGAGTTCCCCGCCTTCTCTACCCCACCCAGCCTCCCCTTACAAAGGGGAGGGGATATCTTCCCATTCACCTATTCACCCATTCACCTATTCACCTATTCACCCATTCACCCATTCACCTATTCACCCATTCACCGGCTCGCTTACATCCTCTCCGGGGCCGTGACGCCGAGAATCCCGAGCGCCCGGCCGATGACGACCCTGAGCGCTCCCATGAGATGAAGGCGCGCGTGCGTCAGCGAAACGTCATCGCCGATGATCCGGTGCTTGTAGTAGTAAGCGTGCAGAGTCCCCGCGATCTCCTGCAAGTACGTCGTCAGCCTGTGCGGCTCCCGCGCCAGCGCGGCCTTTTCGATCATCTCCGGGAAGGCGGCGATCTGCTTCGCCAGCGCCACCTCCTCTGGAAGCACGAGCAACGAGAGATCCGCCTCCGCGATCGGAGGAAGAGCGATTCCCCGCTCGGCCGCCTGCCGGAAGAGCGAGCAGAGCCGCGCGTGCGCGTACTGGACGTAGTAAACCGGGTTCTCGGCTCCCGGACGACCTCCGAGAGCGTCACGAACTCCCCTTCCCGCTTTCCCATCGCGACCGGCTGGCCTTCCCGAAGGAGATTGACGAGTTGGACCAGAAGGACTTCGAACCTCGCCGGATCGTGTCCCAGCGCCTGGACGACCGCCTTCATCCTCGGGATGTATCCGTGATGATCGGCCCCCCAGATGTCGATCACCCGGTCGAACCCGCGGAGGAACTTGTCCTCGTGGTAGGCGATGTCCGACGCGAAGTAGGTCATCTCGCCGTCCTGCTTGATGACGACCCGGTCCTTGTCGTCCCCGAACCGGGAGGTGGCGAACCACTGCGCCCCGTCCTTGTCGTACATGATTCCTTGCGCCCGGAGGCCGGCGAGAACCTGCTCAACCTTCCCGTCCCGATACAGGCTCTCCTCCGAGAACCAATCGTCGAACGAGACCCCGAAGTCATCCAGATCCCTCCGGATCTCGGCCATGATGGAGTCCTTCGCGAAAGAGATGACGAAAGGGAGCACGTCCTCCAGCGGACGCGAGGCAAGTCCCGCCCAATCGCTCGCCCCCAACCGCCGCGCCATCTCCCTTAGTGCCTGGCTGTTGTTAAAAGCCGCAGCGATGTCCCGGATGTAGGCTCCCTTGTACCCTTCTTCGGGAAATGGGTACGGCGTCCCCTGCAGATCGCACACGCGCGCCCAGACCGACTCCCCCAGAAGGCGAACCTGCCGGCCGCGGTCGTTGACATAGAACTCCCGCTGAACGTCGTACCCCGCGAACGAAAGGAGTCTCGCCAGGGCGTCTCCCACGGCCGCGCCGCGCCCGTGCCCCACGTGCAGAGGACCCGTTGGGTTGGCCGAGACGAATTCCACCTGCGCCTTCTCCCCCCGCCCCGCGTCCGACCGGCCGTACTCCGGGCCGGCTTCGGCCACGTCGCGGAGGACGGAGGTCCAGTACCTGTTCCGGAGAAAGAAGTTGATGAATCCCGGACCGGCGATCTCCGTCTTCTCGATGATCGCGGCTTCGTCCCGGATGTTCCGGACGAGGATCTCGGCGATCTCGCGCGGCTTTTTCTTCTCGGAGGACGCGAGGGCCATCGCGACGGTCGTCGCGAGGTCTCCGTGCCCCTCCTCCCTGGGAACGGACACGATGATCGTCGGTTCGGCGGAAACCTTCAGTTCCTCCCGGCGGCGTGACTCTTCGAGCGCGCCCCGGATGATGTCGACAACGGCGTTTTTCATTTCCCTTCGTTGGCCGAGGAAACAGTCCGAAAAAATAACATGGCATTATAAGGCGGGACGGGCGGAAGTCAATTAAATTCCTGAAACTAAAGGACTTTCCGGAAATGGACCGGCGCTTCCGTGCGCCTCGTCACGGCATCCCCCAACGTTTCGCGTCTTCCGGAGGGAGGCCCAGGACGTCCAGCACCCGCGCAACGACAAATCTGACCATGTCTTCGATCCGCGCGGGATGGTGGTAGAACCCCGGCATGGCGGGAACGATCCGCGCGCCGGCCCGCGCGAGGGTCAGGAGGTTGGAGAGATGGATCTCGGAAAGCGGCGTCTCCCGGGGGACGACCACGAGCGGCCACTTCTCCTTGAGGGCGACATCCCCCGCCCGTTCGATCAGGTTCCCGCTCGCGCCGTGCGCGAGCGCCGAGACCGTCTTCATCGAGCAAGGGACCACGATCGCCCCGTCCAGGCGGAAGGAACCCGAGGCGATGGGAGCAAAGAAGTCGTCCTCGGCGTAGGCGTGAAGCGTCTCGGCGGAGACGCCCGTGAGATGCCGCCCCAGCGCCTCCCGCATCCCCTTTCCGTCCGCCGGCAGGTCGAGCCCCGTCTCGTGCGCAAGGACCGACTTCCCGGCCTTCGAGGCGGCGAAGTGGACTTCGTGTCCCGCCGCCAGAAGCTCCCTCAGCAACGCGATCCCGTAAGCCGACCCCGACGCGCCCGTCAGAGCCACAACGTAACGGCCCTTATCCCTCATCCGCTCCCCGGACTCCTTTCCCCTTGTCGATCGCCAGACCGCCGCGCGGCACGAGAGCCATAGGCTCTCGTGCCGCCTCGCCCCTATCTCGCCGCTTTTCGCCGGGCGGCCAGGCGCCTTTTCATTTGGTCGAGCGGAACCGTCCGTTCCCTGCGTCTCGACCGAATCAACCGCCAGAACTCAGGGCTTGCCCCGAGTACGACATCCTCCCAGTCCTGGCCCTCGACACCGATGAGCACGGCGGCTGGGCGGCCGTGGCGTGTAATGACGACGCGATCTTCCTGAGCCTTGTCAACGCACTCCTTGATCTTTTTCTGAAGGCCCCGTGCGCTTACGGTTTTCACAAAACTTCCTCCGTTCTCTTGTGCGGCGGCTTCCTCCGCACCGCGCGCACGTATACAATCCCCTCTTCTTCCGCCACGTCGTAGAATACCCTGAATTCCCCCACGCGAAGCTCCCAAACGGGAGGCTCTGACGGCCAAGGCGGAACGAGACTCACCAGAATCTTTCGGTTCCTGCTCGGCTTGGACGGCTCATGTCGGAGTTGTGTTTCAATCGCATCCATCACCGTCCGTTCGTAGAATGCCGGCAACCGTACCAAGTCCTCTTCGACGCCTTCGGCAAGCTCGACGCGATACACGCCCATACTATTGCATATGCATCTCCGCCTGTCAATGATCGGCCTGCACCGGTCCCCCTTTGCCGGAGAGGCTGTTGACGCCTCAATCGAACGTCACGCCAACTACCCATGGAAACGCAAAAAGGACGTAGACAGCGATCCCGAGAAAAGCAAGACGCCGGCCGATGTTGCGACGCACCGACAACGGGCGAAGAGACGCTCCAACGAAAATCGATGATATCGCAGGCCCGCCGAGCGCAAGTAGAAACGCAATCGTTATCAGGATCGTCGCGAAAGGTTCAGGAAGAGGAACCCGTCCAAGATCTCGGTGAGGATCCACGCCGAGAACCCATAAGCAAAGGAGTTGCCCGATAACCACGATAGTACCGACCGCAATCGAAACCCAACGAAAATACCGGGATTCCTGCCATGAAGGACCGGCAACAAGACCGACAATGAACGCAACAACACCCGATGCGCACCAGATCATTCCCCCGCTCATGGCACCCTGGCCCTTCCTACGTCTCATCTTGAAAAATTCGAAATCCGCCCAAACCCTTGAGGGACTTGTCAAAGGTCGCAGTCTCAGAACAGCCGATCGCCATGTTTCTTCGCCCGATCAGGCAATCCGCGAAACCCGCCTTGCCCGTTCGATAGTCGCCCAGCGCCGCCCACGCGATGTCCTTGTTCTCAATCTCAATCTGCCGCGTCATGAAGAGCTTCTCCAGAACATCCACGATGACGTTCTTCGGAAACTCGTAGGCCGCATCGAGGACCCAGACCAGTTCGCAGAGAACGATGCTGTTGATGAAACACGTTTCGTTGGCCTGCATGGCGTTCCGGATGTAGCGGGCGGCCCGAACCGCCTGGCCGGGATCGTCCTGCACGAGGTAGCGGACGAGAACGTTGGTGTCGAGCCCTCTCATTTTCCGGCCCCCGCCCGCTTGGCGATGGCGGCGTGCATGCCCTCAATTGAGACAGCCCTCATGCCTTTCCGGTGGAGGATCCCCTTCAGGTCCGCGATATTGATCGCGGTGGGCTGCAACAGCACCCGGCCGTCGTCCTGAACAAGGAAATTGATTCTGTCTCCAGTTGCAAGATGCAGAAGATCCCGGACTTCCTTGGGGATGGTGATTTGGCCCTTGCTCGTGATCGTCGCGGTCGGCATGCGGCCTCCTTACTTTTTTCATATATCCTTACATACCTGGAAGGCCGATGTCAAGGCGGGCGAAAGCCCTCCATGCGCCATCGAGACCGTGCCCCTTCATCGACCGACGAAAATCACGTCCGCCGCCGTAAAGAGGAACACCGCGACGGAAAGGTAGCCGTTCATGTTGAAGAAGGCCGTGTCCAGGCGCGAGAGGTCGTCGGCCGAGACCAGCGAGTGCTCATAGGCGAGAAGAACGCCCGCGGTGACGACGCCGGCCGCGTAGAGCCAGCCCCGGCCCGCGGCGATTCCGACGGCGGCAAGGAGAACGACCGTGCCAGCGTGCAGGAGGCGCGAGATCCATACACCCGCTCCGGGTCCCAAACGCGCGGGGATCGAGTGAAGCCCTGTTCTCCGGTCGAAGTCGATGTCCTGGAGTGCATAGAGGATATCGAACCCCGCGACCCAGAGGAGCACGGCGGCTCCAAGGAGCAGGGGAACGGCCGAGAGATCGCCCCTCACGGCGATCCACGCCCCGATCGGCGCAAGAGCGAGCGAGAGGCCAAGAACCAGGTGGGAGAGGGACGTGAATCTCTTCGTCAATGAGTATATGACGACGATCCCGATCGCCACGGGCGAAAGGTAAAGGCAAAGAGCGTTGAGCCGGGACGCGGCGAGAACGAGCAGGCCGAACGACAGGACCGAGACGGCCGTAACGAATCCCCCCGAGAGCGAGCCCTTCGGAATTGCCCTCTCGGACGTTCGGGGGTTCTTCGCGTCGTAGGCCGCGTCCAGGACGCGGTTCATCCCCATCGCGCCCGTCCGCGCCCCGACCATCGCCACGGCGATCCAGAAG
>JACPZO010000123.1 GCA_016195465.1 Nitrospirota bacterium | reverse complement strand
GTGAGCGTTGTCATCCCCACGCGGAACAGGCCGGAGACGCTGGTCCGGGCGGTGGAGAGCGCGTGCCGGCAGACGTATGAGCGCGTGGAGGTCGTCGTGGTGAACGACGGCGGCGAAGACGTGGGGGACCGTGTTGTCGGGGCCGGCGGTGGAAGGCAAGTGCGATACGTGTCGCTCGGCGAGAACCGCGGCCAGGCGGCGGCGAGGAACGCAGGCATCCGGGCCGCGAAGGGGGAATACATCGCGTTCCTGGACGACGACGACGAGTACCTTCCCGATCACGTGGACGTTCTCGCGGCCGCTATCCGGAAGTCCGGGAAAGAGGTCGTCTACTCGGACGCGCGGCGGATCGTTCTTGAGGAAGGGACCGGAAGGGAGATCGAAAGCGACGTTCCGTTCTCCGAGGATTTCGACGGCGACAGGCTCCAGGTGTGCAACTACATTCCCTTGATAACCGTCATGGTCCGGAAGGAGGCGCTCGAAGCGGTCGGCGGGTTCGACGAGAGCATGAGGATCCTCGAGGACTGGGACCTCCTGATCCGCCTGTCCGTCCGGGGCGGGTTCCTGCACGTCCCCCGGGTCACGTGCCGGTTCACCGCGAGGCCGTGGGACAAAGGACATACGAACTCGAGCCTCGGCGGCCAGATGCAGGCGTTCTCGCGAATCTACGAAAAATACCCCCATTCGGGGGAAGAAGTCATGCGCGCCCGGATCGCGATGCTGATGCGGCTCAAGGATGCCGCCTTGGCCGGCGCGGCGGCGGCCTGAAAGAGTCCCTACAGGGTTTGGGCGAGGAGGAGCTTGGCGTGGCGGGAGAAGGTTTCGAGGTCGGAGAGGTCGTTCTGGATGATCCCGTGCAGTTCCCGGATCGAGATCTCGTCGTCGAAATGGACCATCCGGTTCCGGTATCCGGCCATCTTGAGGAGGGGGCCGTCGGCGCACTCCCGGGGCACGATGCCGTGCTCGCCCAGGAGCCGGGCGATGTCCTTGTACCGCTCCGGCCGGACGCCGGGAATCCGCGAGAGGACGTGGCTGCCGATATCCATGACGGCCTCGAGGAATTGGTGGAGGTCGAAGGAGGCGATGCGGAAGTTGTCCCGGCTGCTTTCGAAATCGGCAAGGGACTGCGATTTGAAACGGCCGAGGCTCTGGAGCGACTCCTCGATGAGGAGCAAGAGCCTCTCGATCTTGGCTCTGTCGAGGGGAGGCCGGGAGGGCATCAGCGAGCGAGAAGGGCCGCGGAGAACTCGCGAAGGACGGGTTCGAAGTCGAGGTATTCGTTGACGACGCGTTCTTCGTAGTCCGCGCGGAAGATCGGGTCGGACTCGAAGATGACCTGGCCGGTGCGGATCACATGGAACTGGAACTCGGGAGATGTCTGCTGGAGAAAGACGACGTCGACTTCGCGGGAGCCGGGGATGACATCCGTCAGCAGGTCGTACAGTTTCGTGTGGAGATCCAGGGAGTTCGCGAGAACCTCGGGAGCCGTGAAGACCACGCCGATGTCGACATCGCTGAGAGGGGTGTCGGTTCCTTGGGCTTGCGAACCAAAAAGGTAGACGAGTCCGACGCCGAGGTTCCGTAGCCGGTCTTCGGGGAGGCGATAAGTTTCCATGGCTACAAAGGTAACAGAGCCGGGCCGGGCGATCAAGGGGTGCCTGGGATGAACAGGGCGAGCGACACCAGATACTGGGGCACGCTGAACACGTTCTGCGACGCGGGGGGCTCAAGCCAGTTCTGGAACGCCCGTGATGAGGATGACTTGTTTTTTCCGCGCGAGGGCCTTGAGGCCGGGGGAAACGCGCTTCTTGCAGAATATGGCGTAGTAGGGCTTCCTGTCGGAAAGATGCCAGGGAACCAGCAGGGTCTTTGCCTGAAGATCGCGAAGGGTGGAGAGGTCTACGGGCCGGTCGGTCCACTTGCATTCGGCGAAGAGGATCTCTCGCGTGGATTCCTTGAAGGCCACGATGTCAATATCAGAGGAGCGGGTCCACCATCGGCCCACGCGATCCGGGATGAAGGGCAGATTCTTCGTTCTGGCGAGACGGGGCATGGCCGCCCGGCAGACGGCTTCGTAGGCCGGCCCCGTGAAGGTCGGGAAGTCCTTGCGGATCTTGCTCAGAACGAAGGCGCGCTGGTCCATTTCGAGGAAGCTCCGGTGAGGAAGTACGTACCTAAACCAGAAGCGGAAGAAGTCGTCCTTGAGGGAATACAGCCCAAGCTTGCTCTTTTGGGGATTGGCCTCGGTGACGGGCACCTCGCGTTCGAGCAAGCCAAGGTTGATCAGCACGTCCAGGTACTTCGTCAGCGTGGTGGTCTTGAGGCCCAGCCGGGAGGCGATATTCCCGATCTTGCGTTCTCCCTCGGCGATGGCTTTCAAGATGGAGACGTAGTGGATCGGCTCGGAGATCTCTTGGGAGAGGATGAAGATGGGCTCCGCGGAGAGGTAGCCGTTCTTGGACAGGATCGTCTGGTCGATGTTGGTCCAAAGGCTTTTGCGGGGGTGAAACAGCTCGATGTAACGGGGGACGCCGCCGGTCACGGCGAAGAACTCGAGGCGCTTTTCAGGGGACAGGTCCGGGAAGAATTCCTTGTAGTACGCGAACGGGATCGGCTCCACCCGCATCTGTCCGGTCCGGCGGCCGTAGAGCGGGCTCTGATAACCGAGGGTCGTGCTGTACATCATGTGGATCAGGGAGCCGCAGAGGATGAGAAGGAGGTTCTTGTGGCGGAGGCGTTCGTCCCACAGTCTCTGGAGTATGGACGGAAAAGCCGGGTTCACGTGGGCGAGATATTGGAACTCGTCCAGGACGAGAACGACCTTCCGCGAGAAATTCTCATGCTCCAGCCAATAGGAAAAAAGGTCGTCCCACGAGGAGAACTCGAGCCGTTCCAGGCGAGGATCCTCCAGGGCGGCCGCGAGGGCGGCCTGGAATCGGCGCCGCAGCTCGGGTTCGGCCTGCTTGTCGGCGACGAAGTAGATCGTCCTTCGTCCCTTAAGGAACGCCTGGATGAGGGTGGTCTTTCCCACGCGGCGCCGGCCGTAGAGGACGAGAAACTGGGCCCCGCTTCGCCTGTACGCCTTCTCGATGGCTGCGAGCTCTTCCGCCCGGTTGATGAACGTGGCCATGCGCCGATTGTGAAGACGGGAAAGAAGAAAGTCAATGGTTATTATTTGAATAATAATCGCAAGAAGAATTATGGGGCCTGCTCGGGGGCGGCAGGGTCATGAGGTTCTGGGGCACGCTGGACACGTTCTGTGACGCGGAGGCGGAGGCGCTCGGGCGCGGGGTGGCGAACCGGGAGTTCTTCCGGGCGCTCGTGACAGCCCTAACGGCCACGTTTTTCCGCTCTGGCTTCCCTGATCGCCTCCGCCAAGATCGAACGAGTCTTGTCAAGGATGTCGGCTCGTTGGATCAGGGGGTGGGAGGCAAGTGTACGAAGTTCCTCGATCAGGGAGAAAACAGAAATCATTTGACCAGACTTGAGAGCTTGCGGATTTCCTCTTTTATATCCTTTGCGGCCGTGACCGCCATGTCCCAGTCGAAGAGGTCCTGTTCCAGGGCGAAGTCGTGCTCTTTCCGCGACAGGAGTCGCTTTTTGAACGCGGCGAAAGGCACACGATACTTGGCTTCAAAGTGGGACTGGAGAGCGTCGTACTTTGCAAGCTGTTGCCGGGCACTCCGCAACAGGAGCCGCGCGATGCTCTCATCGGCGCTCCCGCTCGGCTCGATTTTTTGGAGACTGTCCCGGATCGCTTTTGGCAGTGCCACATTGGAAGGCATTGGGTTCCTCGCTGGTCGAAAGGCTGGATAAGGCTATCATGACGGATCGGAGTGGTCAACCCGTGGAGCAAAACGGGCCTGCTATCTGGGCGTCGCTGGACAGCTTCTGGGATACGGGCGCGGAGGTCCTCGGGCGCGGGGTGGCGAACCGGGAGTT
>JACPZO010000113.1 GCA_016195465.1 Nitrospirota bacterium | reverse complement strand
CTTTTTACTTTCCGCCGATGGCTCGATCCTCTTGCATTCACCCATTCACCGATTCACCCATTCACCTATTCACCCATTCACCTATTCACCCATTCACCCATTCACCGATTCACCCATTCACCGATTCACCCATTCACCGATTCTCCGATTCCCCCATTCACCGATTCTCCGATTCCCCCATTCACCGATTCACCCGTCTTCCCCCGCCGGATGAGGGAACGGTACTCGCCGTCTTCCTCGACCGTCCCGAGGTACTCGTGGCCGGTCCTGGCGCACCAGTCGGGAAAGTCCTTCAGCACCCCGTCGTCGTCCGAGAAGACCTGAAGGACCTCGCCCAGGGCCAGTTTCTCGATCGCCTGTTTGGCCAGGACGATCGGCATGGGGCAGTACGTCCCCCGCGTATCGATCGAGGCATCGGGGATGATCTCCGTCTTCGTGCCCAATCGACTCACTTCATCCTCCCACACTCAGAGATCCGCGCCGAGGCAAGAGCCGAGCAGTCCAAGGCCGCAGGAAGGAGCCGGCCGGAAGCGTACTTCTCCGTACGCTGAGGACCGGCGACGACCGAGAACGCCGGAATGCGACGGCTATTGCCTCGGCGTCAGACCTTCGTTCCCTCGGCCGGCATATAGAGCGGCGACATCATCCGAAGCCGCTCGACGACCTTCGGGAGGACATCGAGAAGCGCGTCCACGTCCCCGTCGTCGTTGTCGATCCCCAGGGTGAACATGAGCGAGCCTTGCGCCAGCTCCGCGTCCACGCCGATCGCCGTCAGAACGTGCGACGTCTTGAGCGCCCGCGAGGAGCACGTCGAACCGCTCGACGCCACGATCCCCTGCTGGTTGAGGAAGAGGAGCATCGCCTCGCCCTCGATGTACTTGACGCAGAGCGAGACGTTCCCCGGGTGCCGCCGGGTCGGGTGCCCGTTGAGAGTGACGGCGTCGATCCGCTCCGTCACGCCTTCGATGACCCGGTCCCGGAGGCGGCGGACGTACGGTTCCCATTCGGAAACCTTTGCCTTCGCTATCTCAGCCGCCTTGCCGAAACCGACGATCGCGGGAACGTCCTCCGTCCCGCCCCGCCGGCCGTTCTCCTGAATGCCTCCGTCGATCAAGGGAGAAATCCGCACGCCCTTGCGGACGTAGAGCGCCCCCGCCCCCTTCGGACCGTAGAAACGGTGCGCCGCCATCGAGAGCAGATCGACGCCGAAGGCCTGAACATTCACGGGCACATGGCCGACCGCGGCGATCGCGTCCGTGTGGAGAAGAACGTTCTTCTCCTTGCAGACCCTCGAGATCGCGGCGAGGTCCTGGATCGTCCCGATCTCGTTGTTCGCGAGGCCGACGGAAACTACGACCGTCTCCTTGGTGATCGCCTTGGCGACTTCTTCAGGATCGACCAGACCGGTGGAGTCCACGGGAACCGTCGTCACGCTCCATCCGAGCTTCTCGAGCGAACGCGCGGAATGGAGAACGGAGAAGTGCTCGATCCCAGAGACCACGAGGTGCCTGCCCCGCTTCTGCTGGGCGATCGCGATCCCCTTGAGCGCCAGGTTGTTCGCCTCCGTTCCGCTCGACGTGAAGATGATCTCGTCCGGTTTCGCCGCGCCCACGAGGGCCGCGACCTTCTCGCGCGCGTCGTCCACCGCCCGCCTCGGCTCCGCCCCGAACTGGTGAAGGCTCAGGGCGTTCCCGAAGTGGTCCCGGAAGAACGGCATCATCGCCTCCACGACCTCAGCGTGAGGCCGGGTCGTCGAGATGTGATCGAAGAAAACCTTCCTCATGGCCGCTTCCTCCCCTCTACCCGGTTTTCCAATTTCCAATTTCCAATTTCCAATTTCCAATTTTCAATTTCCAATTTTCAATTTCCAATTTCCAATTTTCAATTTTCAATTTTCAATTTCCAATTTTCAATTTCCAATTTGCATTGCCTCTCACCCCGCCGGCACCTTCGACCTGGCCTTGCTCCGCCCGAGCTTTTCCTCTTCCGCCCAGAGGTCCCCGAACGTCGTCTCGTTCAGCGTCTCCTCGATCCGGTCCCCCACGCGCTTCCAGAGGAGACGCGTGGCGCAGGCCGCGCTCCGGTTGCAGTCGGCGGACGAATCGTCGGGCAGGAGACAGGTCATCGGCGCGATCGGCCCTTCGAGCACGCGGATGACCTCGCCCACCGTCACTTCGTCCGGATGCCGGGCCAGGACGTAACCGCCCCCCGGCCCGCGCGTGCTCAGGGCGACCCCGCCGCGGACCAGCTTGTTGAGGAGCTGTTCGAGATACGGGATCGAGTCGATCCCCTGGCGCTCGGCGATCTCCCGGATCGGGATCGGCCCCTTTCCGTACCGCTTCGCAATCTCGAACACCGCCCGGACCCCGTATTCGCCCTTCGTCGAAAACTTCAACCGTTCCTCCCGGCCAAGCGGACCGCCCGGACCTGTCGTTCCCGAATCCGATCCCAGTTTAGCCTATTCCAAAGCGATTTTGTCAACTATTATCGTCGGCAGGCTGCCTTCCCGTCCAAGATCGGGCCTCCCTGCCTTCCTTCAGCCGGCGAACGCTTGACTCCGACCGATCGACAGAGATATTGTTATACAAAACATCGATCGATGGAGGGCTTCGTGAAGACCGTGACGGTTTCTCCCAAGTACCAGATGGTCATCCCGCGCGACATACGCAAATCGATGGGAATCAAGCCCGGCGTCAAGTTCCAGGTCCTGCAATACGAGAACAGGATAGAACTGATCCCTGTCAAAACCATCAAGGAGATGCGGGGCTTCCTCAAGGGGATCGATACGGTCGTGGAACGCGACCGGAATGACCGCGTATGAACCTTGTGGACTCTTGCGGCTGGCTTGAATATTTTTCCGACGGTCCAAATGCGGGTTTTTTCGCCGCGCCTATCGAAAACGTGGAGAGCCTTCTTGTTCCCTCGATCTGCATTTTCGAGGTCTTTAAACGAGTCCTCCAGCAACGCGATGAGAATGCCGCCCTCCATGCCGCGGCGACGATGCGGCGGGGACTGGTCGTGGATTTGAACTCATTCATCGCGATCAGCGCCGCAAGAACGAGCGTTGACCTGAACCTCCCGCTCGCGGACAGCGTCATTCTCGCCACTGCCCGTGCTCACGGCGCGATGGTCTGGACGCAGGACGCCGACTTTGAACGGATTTCCTGGGTCAAATTCATTGCCAAGAGGTAAATCCTTTTCCCTTGTCCGCGGGGAAACCGGCGCGAACCTGCCCGGTTCTCTTCCTCTTCTCAAGGACCGGCTCTGCGCGGAGATTACGCCGGAGGCCACTGGTGACGACCGTCCATCCCGATAACGACGCGCTGATCGTCGTGGACGTGCAGAACGACTTCTGCCCCGGCGGGGCGCTCGCCGTTCCCGATGGCGGCGCCGTCGTCCCCGTCATCGATCTCCTCCTGGAACTTCCCTGGAAGACGGTCGTCGCCACGCGCGACTGGCATCCCGCGAACCACGTTTCGTTCAAGGAGCAGGGAGGGCCTTGGCCCCCGCATTGCGTCCAGACGACTCGGGGCGCGGATCTCCACCCGGGCCTCCGCTCCGAACAGATAACGCACATCGTCTCGAAGGCGGCGACGGCCAACGCCGAAGCCTACTCCGGCTTCGAGGGCACGTCCCTGTCGAAATATCTCCACACTCTCGGCGTCCGCCGCGTCTTCGTGACCGGCCTCGCCACGGACTACTGCGTCAAGGCCACGGCTATCGACGCGAAGAACGACGGATTCGAGGTCTACGTCGTCGTCGATGCCGTCCGGGGAGTCGAAGCCTCTCCCGGAGACGTGGAGCGCGCCCTCGAAGAGATGAGTTCCGCCGGCGTCGCCTTCATCGCCTCCTCGTCCCTCCACGCGTGAGACTACCCGCTTCCGCGCCGGGCCGCCTTCCGGCGCATCCGAAGAAGTCTCTCGGCCAGCACTTCCTCACGGACCCGAACGTCCTCCGGAGGATCGTCGCCGCCGCCCGGCTCTCCAAAACCGACACGGTCCTCGAGATCGGGCCCGGCCGCGGAGACCTCACGCGCCATCTGGCCCAAGCCGCCGGCCGTGTCTTCGCCGTCGAGCTCGACCGCCGGCTTATCCCTTCGCTCCAGTCCGATCTGGGGGAGCTCCCGAACGTTCATCTTGTCCGCGGAGACGCGCTGACCTTTCCGTTTCACCGCCTCCCGCCCGGAACGGCCGCCGTGGCGAACCTTCCCTACAACGTCGCCACGCCGATCCTCATGCGGCTCGTCGAGGAGCGCGCGCGGTTCTCCCGGCTCGTGCTGATGTTCCAGAAGGAGGTGGCCGACAGGATCGCGGCGTCGCCCGGCACGAAGAGCTACGGCTCCCTCACGCTCGCCGTGCGGTACGCCATGGACGCGGAGATTCTCTTCAAGATCGCGCCCGGGGCGTTCTCGCCGCCCCCCAAGGTCGATTCGGCCGTCGTCCAACTCATTCCACTCCGCTCCCCGCGAGTCGCCGCGCGGAACGAGAGTTTCCTATTCGCCGTCATCCGCGCCGCGTTTGGACAGCGGCGAAAGACGCTCCGGAACGCTCTCCGTTCCATCGCCGGCGCGGAGGCTCTCTCGGCGGCGGAGAATGCCTGCCGCATCGACCTGGCGCGCAGGGGGGAAACGCTCTCGCTCGAAGAATTCGCCCGTCTGACTGATTTTTTGTTTGAACGGACGGGGCGGAAAGGGTAAAAAGTGCCAGTCCTTCGCCCCTTTCGCCCCTCACCCTCGCCCTCTCCCCCGAGGGGAGAGGGAAAGATAGAAAGAGCGGCTCTTTCTTGTTCCCCCTCTCCCCCGAGGGGAGAGGGAAAGATAGAAAGAGCGGCTCTTTCTTGTTCCCCCTCTCCCCCCGCCGGGGGGAGAGGACCAAGGTGAGGGGGGGCCTGAAATCGGTCCTGACTTATGTCGTCCCCGGAGCAATGATGGAGAACACGCGCAAATGAGTGGAGATATCCGCAAGGTCGTCCTCGCCTACTCGGGCGGACTCGACACGTCCGTCATCATCAAGTGGCTGATCGAGACGTACGGTTGCGAGGTAATCGCCTTCTCGGCCGATCTCGGCCAGGGCGAGGAGCTCGCGCCCGTCCGGAAGAAGGCGCTCGCGACCGGCGCGTCGAAGGTCTACATCGAGGACCTCAAGGAGACGTTCGTCCGCGACTACGTATTTCCCATGCTCCGCGCGGGCGCCGTCTACGAGGGAAACTACCTTCTCGGGACGTCGATCGCCCGCCCGCTCATCGCGAAGGCCCAGATCGAGATCGCCCGGCGGGAGAAAGCCGACGCCGTGGCCCACGGCGCGACGGGCAAGGGGAACGACCAGGTCCGGTTCGAGCTGACGTACATGGCCCTCGCCCCCCGGATCAAGATCGTCGCGCCGTGGCGGGAATGGGAGTTCAAATCCCGCCGGTCGCTCATCGACTACGCCCGGAAACACGGCATCCCGGTCCCGGTCACGAAGGAGAAGCCGTACTCCACGGACCGCAACCTTTTCCACATCTCCTACGAGGGCGGCATCCTGGAGGACCCGTGGGCCGAGCCGCCGAAGGAGATGCACACGCTCGCCGTTCCCGTCGAGAAAGCCCCGAATCGGCCGGAGTACGCCACGTTCGACTACGAGAAGGGAAACCCCGTGGCGATTAACGGAAAGCGGCTCTCCCCCGCCTCGCTCCTGGCCGAGGCGAACCGGCTGGGCGGGAAGCACGGGATCGGCCGCGTGGACCTCGTGGAGAACCGGTACGTGGGGATGAAATCGCGCGGCGTTTACGAGACGCCCGGCGGGACGCTCCTCCACGCCGCCCACCGCGCCGTCGAATCGGTCACGCTCGACCGGGAGGTGATGCGCCTCCGGGATTCGATCGTCCCGAAGTACGCGGAGATCGTCTACTACGGCTACTGGTTCGCGCCCGAACGGGAGGCCCTCCAGGCGCTCGTGGACAGGATCCAGGAACCCGTCACGGGAACCGCTCGGCTCAAGCTCTACAAGGGGAACGTCATGGTCGTCGGGAGGAAAGCGCCCCGGTCGCTCTACAACCCCGACCTCGCCACGTTCGAGGAGGAGGCGGTCTACAACCAGAAGGACGCCGAGGGATTCATTCGGCTGAACGCCCTCCGCCTCCGGGTCGAGCGGATGGCGCGCAAGACCAAGACCCCTCCGCGGCGTCCGCGCGGTCCCGAGCCGGGCGGTCACCCAGGATAGGCTCATGCCGCCCGCCTCCCGGACAAAAAAGAAATCCGTCACAAAGACCCCCGAGGGCCGTAAGCCCCGCAAGCCATGGTCCGGCCGGTTCAAAGAGAGGACCGATCCGCTCGTCGAGGCCTACACGCAATCGGTCTCGTTCGATCGCCGCCTTGCCCCGTACGACATCGCCGGCTCGATCGCCCACGCCAAGATGCTCGCCAAGTGCCGGATCATCCCGCAAGCGGACGCCGGGAAGATCGTCCGCGGCCTGGGCAGGATCCGGCGGGAAATCGAGGAGGACCGCTTCACGTGGCGGACGGACCTCGAGGACGTCCACATGAACGTCGAGGCCCGGCTGACGGAGATGATCGGCGACGCGGGGCGGCGTCTTCACGCGGCGCGGAGCCGGAACGACCAGGTCGCTCTCGATCTCAGGCTCTACCTGAGGGACACCATCCACGAAAACGACCGCCAGATCGCCGGCCTGCAGAGGGCGCTCCTCGCGCAGGCCTCCCGGAGCCAGGAGACCGTCATGCCCGGGTACACGCACCTCCAGCGCGCCCAGCCGGTCCTCCTCGCCCACCACCTTCTCGCGTACGTCGAGATGCTGGAGCGCGACCGGGAGCGGCTCCGCGACGCCTTCAAGCGGATCAACGTCATGCCCCTGGGGTCGGGCGCCCTGGCCGGAACGCCTCACCCCATCGACCGGGCCTACGCCGCGAAACTGCTCGGGTTCCCGCGGATCACCCGGAACTCGATCGACGCCGTCTCGGACCGGGACCCGGCCCTCGAATACCTGGCGGGGGCGGCCATCCTGGCCGTGCACGTCTCCCGGCTGGCCGAAGAGATCGTCCTCTGGAATTCGGCCGAATTCGGCTTCGTCCGCATCCCGGATTCCTTCGCCACGGGTTCTTCTCTGATGCCCCAAAAGAAGAACCCCGACGTGGCCGAGCTCGCCCGCGGGAAAGCGGGCCGCGCGGCGGGGAACTTTATCGCCCTTCTCACGGTGATGAAAGGACTGCCGCTCAGCTACAACAGGGACATGCAGGAGGACAAGGAGCCTCTCTTCGACACGGTTGACAGCGTCGGGCGGACGCTTGCCGTCATGACGGCCCTCGTCAGCCGGCTCTCGTTCGACGAACAACGGATGAGGAACGCGGTCAGAGAGGGGTTCCTAACGGCGACCGACCTCGCGGACGATCTCGTGGAGAAAGGCGTTCCGTTCCGAACGGCCCACGAAGTCGTTGGGCGAATCGTCCGCGAGTGCCAGGAGAGAGGCCGGACGCTCGACCAGTTGACTCTGGCCGATCTCAGGCGGCACGAACCGGCGTTCGACCGGAAGTCGCTCAAGCGCATCGACCCCCTCGATTCGATCCGCCGGCGGAGGAGTCCGGGAGGAACGTCGGCATCCTCCGTGGCGGCCCAGATCGAGTTCTGGGAGCGGCGGCTGGCGGAAACCGCATGATATCCGACGTCGCTCCGGCGAACGGCCGGCGGGATCGAATCCCCCCACCCCCCCTTTGCCAAAGGGGGGCCAGGGGGGATTGCCTGCGGTTGATTCAGGCTCCCCGCCTGCTCGCCTTCGGCGCGCTTTTTCTCCTGCTCGGCGCCGCATCCTTGTCTTGCGGAAAGAAGGGCCCCCCCATCGTCCCGGGATCCGTCGTTCCCGAGGCCGTGACCGACCTCGAAGCGGCCCCGCACGGCAAGAACGTCTCCCTGGCGTGGACTAAACCGCGCAAGAACACGGACGGGACGCTCGCCGCCGACATCTCCGGGTTCGTCGTCCTCCGCGGGGAAGTGCCGCCGTCAGCCAAGGGGGACAAGTGCGAATGCGAGCACCAGGCGGTCGGCCGGGTCGACCTCGACGATCCCAAGCCCGGCGAGGTGGAAGGAAACCGCATCCGGTTCGAGGACAGGGGCGGCGGTCTCTATCCCGGCGGACTCCCCCACGGGCGAACCTACTCGTACCAGGTCGCCGCGGTCACGAAGAGAGACTACAAGGGAAAGGCGTCGAAGGCGGCCGTGGTCACGCTCTCTCTTCCTCCCGGCCCGCCGTCCGGTCTTTCCGCCGCACCAGGAGAGGACACGGCCGCCCTCGAGTGGACCCCTCCCCCCGCGGAGGCGGGCCGAGCGCCCATCTCCGGGTATCTCGTCTTCCGAACGTCCGAGAAGGAGGCGCGGGAAATCCAGGTCTCGCCCGAGCCGGTCCGCGAG
>JACPZO010000121.1 GCA_016195465.1 Nitrospirota bacterium | reverse complement strand
TTGCAAGCCTGGACGCACATCCCGCAGCCGACGCATTTCGTGGCGTCGATCACCCACGCCCAGCGCGGCCCCTTCCCCTTCCGCACGGCGGCGAGGACCTCGGGCGTGAGGAGTTCATACGCCGCGGCGGGGACAGCGGCCGCCGCCAGGGCCTTGGCTCCATTCTTGAGAAAACGCCGCCTGGACCAATTCATCGCGTCACTTCCATCCGGCCGTGTGGACGCTGTGGCACGTCACGCACGGAAGGCCGGGGTTGTGTACTTCCGGGTTCTGCGTCTTCAACGGGATGGGGCCGCCCGGCAGTCCGGTGTAGACCTTCGGCCGGTAAGGGAGATCGGCGTGGCACCTCAGGCAGAGGTCCCGCTCCCGGTTAATGGCCAGCTTTGGCGGATCCCCTGGATGGTCGCGGGCCGGGCCGTGGCAGTTCTCGCACTGGATCCGGGCATGCTTCGAGGCCGCGATCTTGGTGTAATTCTCATGATGACAGCCCGCGCAATAGTCCTTCCCCTTGTGTTTCACCTGTACGGCTTTCCAGTCTTCTTCATTCCCCGTCCGGTACCATCCGTACGTATAGTCCCCCCGGTGGACCCCGAAGTCGCCGGGGACGTACAGGGCCCGCACCGCCAGGAAGAGCGCGAGAAGGCCCAGCACGATCCACAGGGGTCTGAAGACATGGGATCTCACGTCAAGGAGAGGCCTTGGGCGTTTTCACGCGGTCCAGCTCGTTCTTCGCCGCCTGGGCGTGCTCGTAGGCGGAGATCCCCTTGGCAAAGATTTCTTTGATGTGGAAAGTGTGCCAGGCCTGCTTGGCCAGCGCGAGCTCGGCTTGTGCCCGTCCGAGTTCCGCCTCCGCGGCGGCGACCGGGATTCCGGCCTGCTTGGCGGCTCCCACGGCGTCCTTGAGCAGGGAAAGGCTCAGCGCCGTTTTGCGGACGATTGCCAGCGTCTCGTAGGCTTGATACGGCTTGGGATGACACAGATTGCAGGTCTCCTGCATCTCCTTGAGGCTCAGCACCTTGGTCGCCATGGCGCCGTGGCAGGTGGCGCAGTTGGGCCCCTTGCCCGTCTTCTGGAGCATCATGTAGTGGCGGCTCTTCTGGAACGCCTGGTACTGGTCATGGCAGGTTCCGCACGTCTTGGGGATCGTCTTAAAGTAGACCCGGCTCTTGGCATTGTTAGAATTCCACACCCCTTCGTGGGCCTCTTTCTTCTCCGCCTTGGCGGGGTCCCCACCGTGGCAGGAGTTGCAGGTCACTTGTTTCTTGGCGTGGATCGACTGCTCCCATTCGAGAAAGGAGTGTTTGACGTGGGAAGGATCCGCCAGCGTCTGATGGCAGTCGACACAGGTATTGGCCTCCGCCCCGGGTAACGGCCAGAAGAGAAGAATCCCAAGAGCCATCCCAATGATGACGAAAACCCCTCTAATCCAGACAGAGCGTTCCCTCACAAATCCCACACCCAGTCCCCGCATAGTGATCTCCTTTTCAGCAATTCCCGGACCGCGAAGCTCTTCTCCGCGTTCCAAGCGATTACAATCGGTTACAGGAAAGCACCCTTTTGGAACGGCCAAGACGGCCGGTCGAACTGCGCGAGAAGCCTCATGCTTGTGATGCAAAACGCGCAACGCGCATGATCACAAGATCGCGATGTGGGGGGAGACCCTGACAAGGCCAAGACGCCGATGCGTCCCTTATTAATATCCCAGAATTCCAGGATTTTCAACCCCAAGCTGATGGGGGGCTAGGACCAGAGCATCCCGACGACGGCGCCGGTCATCAGGGTCGCGAGCGTCCCCGACACGATCGACTTGAACCCGAGCGAGACGATTTCCCCTTTTCTTTCCGGCGCCATCGTTCCCATCCCGCCGATCATGATCCCGAGGCTCCCCAGGTTGGCGAAACCGCAGAGTGCGTACGTCATGATGACGCGGCTCCGGGGCGAGAGGGCGTCCTCGGGGAGGGCCGCGAGGTCCATGTAGGCGATGAGTTCGTTCAGGATCGTCTTCGTCCCCATCAAGGACCCGGCGGTCTGGGCCTCCGGCCAGGGAACGCCCGCGAGCCAGACGAGGGGCGCCATGGCGACCCCAAGGGTCCTCTGAAGCGTGATGGGCTTGCCGCCGATTTCCGGAAGGAGCCCGACGATCTGGTTCGCGAGGCTCACGAGGGCGACGAGCACAATGAGCATGGCGATGATGTTGATCAGGAGCTCGACGGCTTGCAGGGTGCCCTTGGTGACGGCGTCCATGCTGCTCTCGGCCTGCTGCGGCGGGACGATATCGCCGGACGTGATCCGGCCGTCGCCCGGGACCATGATCGCGGCCAGGGTAATCGCCGCCGGCGCGCTGATGATCGACGCGATCAATATCTGCCCGAGCGCGTCCGGGATGACGCGGGAGAGGATACTGGCGTAGAGGAACATGACCGTTCCCGCGATCGTGGCCATTCCGGCCGTCATGACCATGAATAGCTCCCCGCGAGTCATCTCTTTCAGATAGGGCCGGATGAAGAGCGGCGCCTCCACCATTCCGACGAATACGTTCACGGAGGCGGCCACGCCAACCGCTCCGCCGACGCCCATCATCTTCTCAAGAAGACGCGAGAACCCTTTCACGACGAGCGGAAGGATTCGCCAATAAAAGAGGAGGGCGGAGAGAGCGCCCACGACGAGGATGAGCGGAAGGGCGCGGGCCGCGAGGACGAAGCTCGCTCCCGGATGCGACTCGGCGAAGGGAAGAGGTCCCCCGCCCAGGTAGCCGAAGACGAACGAAGTCCCGGCCTGGGTGGCTTTCTCCAGGGAGAGGAGGACGCTGTTGAGCAGGACGAAAGCGTTCTTGAACACGGGAACCTTGAGGAGAAGAAATCCGAGCGCGATCTGGAGGAGCGCGCCCGCCGCCACGGTCCGCCATCGGACGTTCCGGCGGTCCTCGCTGACGGCCCAAGCTAGGGCGATGATGGCCGCGAAGCCGAAAGCGCTTTGAAGAATCCACATGGTGCAGAGGTAGCATTTTTTTCCCGTCCGCTCAACCGCAAATTCGCAATACCGCTGTGGTATATTATTTGAGAATGAGAATGAGGAGGAATGAGGAGGAGGGCTCGCCATGCCTGAGATACGGATCGTCCAGGGGGACATCACGGAGATGGGCGTGGACGCCATCGTGAACGCGGCCAACAACGATCTCATCCTGGGAAGCGGCGTGGCCGGGGCGATCCGGCGCCGGGGAGGGCCCGCGATCCAGGAGGAGTGCCACAAGATCGGCCGCATTCCGGTCGGGGAGGCGGCCGTCACGGGCGGAGGGAGCCTTCCGGCCGGGTTCGTGATCCACGCCGCCAGCATGGGTTTTTCCCATCCCACGACCGACGAGTCCCTCCGCGCCTCCGTCCGAAACTCCCTCCTGCGGGCCGAGGAGCTGGGGATCAAGACGGTCGCCTTCCCCGCGCTCGGGACGGGCGTATCCGGATTTCCCCTCGAGCGGTGCGCCGAAATCATGATCGGCGAGATCTCGGATCACCTCGCGGGCCCGTCGGGCCTCTCGGAGGTCTCGATCGTCCTCTTCGATTCGGCGGCGCGCGGCGTATTCGCCGACGTTCTTTCTCGCGCGAATCCCCCGGGAACGGGAAGTGGAGGCTGATCGTCCGCGCGAAATAGCGGGTCGTGAACGGGAGCTTTTTTCTTATCTCGTTCGGCGGGTCGTGTCCGGTTTCAGGCCGCGGCTGGCGGAGGTCGAAGCCCGGAGCGCCGCCCGCGCGGGGGAGGATTCCCAGGCCGCGTTCCAGGGCCTTGTCGCCATGGGGTGGGTCCGCCTGGATCCGCTCGCGGGCGACTTTTCCGGCGTGGGGCCGTTCGTCTTCGAGGACTCCGACTGGCCGGTCTCGATCGGCGAGACGGCGGTCTCGGCTCGGTCCGCCCTGGATTCCCTCGCGGTGCACTTCGTAAGCGGGAAGGACGTCTTCATTCGCTCGCACTGCGGCTATTGCAGCCGGGAAATTACGATCACGATCAAATACGGAAGGATCCGGTCGGCCGCCCCGGCCGAGATCAGGGTCTTCCTCCCCGAGGAGGCGGATCCTCCGGCGCCCTCCCTGTTTTTCTGCTGTCCGTCCGATTTCTTCAGTTGGCGGTCCGAGAACCCCCGGGCGGGGACGGCGCTCACTCTCGAGGAAGGGCTCATCTTCGCGGAGGGATTTTTCGGCGGCGCGGCGGACGAAGGGAACGTTTCCTGATGGGCCGGATCGTCCGCCTGGCCGTCGTGGCCGTCTGGATCTCGCTCCTCGTCGTCCTGGGGACGCGGACGTACGCGCCCGGGGGCGCGACGGTCCTCGTTCCGGAGAAGATCGACGCGGTCTCTCCGGTCCGGGAAGAGTGGCTCGGCGCCTACTTCAAGGGGAACAAGATCGGCTATATCGCGACCCGCACGGAGCGGATCGGGGAGATCATCCACATCAAGCAGACGGGAGAGCTCAGGCTCTCGCTCCTCGGGCAGGCCCGGCGCGTGGAGTACGAGCTCTCCGCCTACAACGGCGCCGACTACCGCCTGCGCTCGTTCTCCTTCCGGTTGAAGTCGGAGTTCTCCGACATCGAGGCCTCGGGCGAGGTGCGCGGACGCCGGATGCTGCTCTCGCTTGTCTCGGGCGGGGAGACGCGGAAGAACGTCGTCGAGATGACCGAGGTTCCCTACATCGCGGCCGGCTTGAAACCGGTCCTCGCCAGCCAGGCCCTCGCGCCGGGGAAGAAGTTCCGGTTCCACGTCTTCGAGCCGCCGCCCACGTTCCAGACCGTCCCGATGGAGATCGAGGTCGAGGGGATGGACGGCGTCAAGACCGGAAGCACGGTGACGACGGCCTACCGGCTGAAGACGACCTACCACGGGCTCATTCTTCGGGCGTGGATCGACGAGAAGGGGGAGACGCTCAAGGAGGAGTCGCCCTCCGGATTCACGCTGATCCGCGAACCGAAGCAAGTCGCCAGGACGTTTCCGGAAGGAGGGGCGGTCTTCGATCTCCTGGCCCTGTCCAGCGTGCCGTTCACGGGGATGATCCCGGACAAGGGAGTGGTCGACTCTCTGACCCTCCGGGTATCGGGGATCGATCCCTCCATCTATCCGGACATGAACGGCGGGCGGCAGGTGGCCGAGGGGAACGACGTCGTCATCCGGCGGGAGGACCCGCGGGACATCCCTTCCTATCCCCTTCCCTACACGGGGCGGGAGTGGGCGGACGATCTCAAGCCCGACCTCTTTGTCCAGGCGGACCATCCGAAGATCCGGGCGCAGGCGGAGAAGATCCTGGCCGGGGAGACGGACGCGCGGAGGGCCGCCGAGAAGATCGCGGGGTGGGTCAACCTGAACGTCCGAAAGGAGCCCGTGGTCTCGATTCCTTCGGCCATCGAGGTCCTCGAAAACCGCGTGGGAGACTGCAACGAGCACACGATCTTGTACGCGGCCCTCGCCCGTTCCGCGGGGATCCCCACGAGGATTTCCGCCGGCGTCGTTCGCGTTCTCACGCGCTTCTACTACCACGCCTGGCCGGAAGTCTACGTGGGCCGCTGGATGGCAGTCGATCCCACGCTCGGGCAGTTCCCGGCCGACGCGACCCATCTCCGGCTCATTCAGGGCGGCCTCGACAAGCAGGCGCCGATCGTCGCCGCGGTCGGCTCCCTTCGCCTGGAGGTCAAGGGAGTGCGGATGTCTGGCCTGGAGGCGGCCCGGTGATCAAGCTCGACCACCTCACGAAGCGCTTCGGGCGCTTCGCCGCCGTCGACGACCTGTCGCTCGAGGTCCGGGGCGGGGAGATCATGGCGTTCCTGGGGCCGAACGGGGCGGGAAAGACCACGACCCTCAGGATGATCGGCGGCCTGCTCGAGCCCACCGGCGGGCGGATCGAGGTGAAGGGGCACGATCTCGCGAGGTCTCCGCTCGAGGTAAAGCGGATCATGGGGTTCATCCCCGATCGGCCGTATCTATACGAAAAACTGACCGCCCGCGAGTTCCTCGTCTTTTCCGGCGGGCTCTACGGCGTTCCGCCGGACCGGGCGTCGTCGCGCGGGAAGGAACTTCTCCGACTCTTCGATCTCGCGGATTGGTCGGACGAGCTGATCGAATCGTTCTCCCACGGGATGAAACAGCGCCTCGTCATGGCTTCCGCCCTGCTCCACGAGCCGGAGGTGCTGGTCATCGACGAGCCGATGGTCGGCCTCGATCCGCGCGGCGCGAGGATGCTCAAGAACCTCTTCCGCGGGCTCCGGGACCGGGGGGTTACCCTCCTCCTCTCGACGCACACTCTCTCCGTCGCGGAGGAGATCTGCGACCGGGTGGCCATCATCCACAAAGGACGCCTCATCTCCGTGGGGACGGTGGAGGACCTTCGCCTGTTGGCGCACCGACATGAGGCAGGGCTCGAGGAGGTCTTTCTTACGCTGACGAGCGAAGGGGAGGAGCTGAAAGATTGAAAATTGAAAATTGGAAATTGAAAATTGGAAAACTGCGGACTTGGAATTGTGACTTGAGAAGTCGTTGACCGATGACCATTGACCAATAACCAGTAACCAATGACAATTGACCAACGACCGAACGCCCGTGCTGAGATGACCGAATCCAGCCTGTTCAACCTGTTCAGCCCAAAAATCTGGTCCGTCATGAACAGGATCCGGCGGCGGGACAGGACGACGATCGTCCGGATCGCCGTGGGGTCGATCCTCGCGCTCCTGTTCTGGCTGGGCGCGGCATCGATCACGACCCGCGTCCTCGTCCACTTCCGGAGCGCGGAGATCATCGGCGACCTCCTGGCGGCGAAGCTCCTCGCCATGTACTGGCTCGTCCTCTTTTCCGTCCTTCTGATGAGCGGGCTCATCACGGCGCTCTCGACCTATTTCCTGGCGGCCGATCTCCCCCTCTTTCTGGCCGCGCCGGTGTCGATCTCCCGCCTGTTCTACGCCCGCCTCGTGGAGACGACGGCACTTTCCTCGTGGATGGTTTTCCTGTTCGGCCTTCCCGTGCCGGTGACGTACGGCCGCGTCTACGGGGCGGGCCTGGACTACTATCTCGCAATGGTCCCGGTCTTCGGCTCCCTGATCTTGATCTCGGTGGGCGTGTCCGTCATCTTCGTCCATCTCCTGATGCGGGTTTTTCCCGCGCGGAGGACCCGCGATGTCCTGATCCTTCTCTCGCTCGTGGGCGTTCTCATCCTGTACTTCCTTTTCCGGTTTCTCCGCCCCGAGCGTCTAGTCAACCCGGAGACGTTCGCGACGCTCACGATCTTCGTGGCCGAGCTGGGCGCGCCCTCTTCGCCGTGGCTTCCCTCCGTCTGGGCGGCGGAGACGCTCATACCGCTCCTCACCGGGAAGGAGGGGACGCCGTACTTCCATCTCTCGCTCCTGATATCGACGGCCGCCGCCGTTGCCGTGATCGGCGAGACGCTGGCTCGCAAGGTGTACGCCGGAGGAGTCTCCAGGGCGCAGGAGGGGAGGCGCATCCGGTTGAGCGGCCGGCCGATCGTCGAGAAGGTCCTGGGGCGGATCGCTTTTGCCTTTCCGGGCGGGGTCGGACTCGTTCTGGCCAAGGACATCCGGACGTTCTTCCGGGACACGCTCCAGTGGTCTCAACTCCTCCTTCTCGCGGCCATCATCGTCGTCTACCTCTACAACTACATGGTCCTGCCGCTCGACTGGATCGGCGCGGGGGGCGTCTGGCTCATGCACCTCATCGCCTTCCTGAACCTCGGCCTCGGGGGCGTGGTGACCGCCGCCGTGGCGTCGCGGTTCCTCTTTCCGGCCGTCAGCCAGGAAGGACACGCCTTCTGGATCCTTCGCGCGGCGCCCGTCTCCCTCTCGCGGATCGTCTGGGGCAAGTTCCTGGGAGGGCTGATTCCACTGACGATCCTGGGAGAGATCCTGGCCGTGGTCTCGGGGGTCCTTCTCAACGTGTCCACGGAGATGATCGTTTTGTCGGCCGTCACGATGGCGTTCCTGTCGTTCGCGATATCGGGTATGGCCGTGGGCCTCGGCGCCCGGTATCCGGACTTCCGGGCGGGCAGCATCGCGCACGTTCAGATGGGGTATGGAGGAATGATCTTCATGCTCCTTTCTCTCGCCCTGATCGTGCTCGTCGTTTTCCTGCTGGCCTGGCCCACGTATCGCATCGTCCTGGCCGGCGAGGGATGGGTCCCCGTGGGGGCCGGCCCCGGCGCCCTTATCCTTCTCGCTTTCGGGGCGGCGGCCCTCGTCTGCACTGGCTCTGGCCTCGTCTCCATGCGCCTCGGAATCAAGGCCTTGGCCGCGGGAGAGTAGGGGAATCCCCTCCGGGCCGTCTCCTACAATATCTGGGGCTTTGTTTGGCGGTCGGCCCATTCTGTAGCAGTTTTCTTTTGACATCGGTTCTTGCCCTGTGATAGGTTTCTCCCGGTTTTTCCGCCTGAAACGTTGTTTCAAAAAATGCCGCTGGGGACGACGATTCCCGGCGGTGTCCCAACCCACCGGAGGGGTCCATGCGCCTCGAAAAAGTCGACATCCAGGGTTTCAAGTCGTTCATGGACAGGACGCACATCTCCTTCATGCCGGGCGTCACGGCGATCGTCGGGCCGAACGGGTGCGGGAAGAGCAACATCACCGACGCCGTCCGGTGGGTCCTCGGAGAACAGAGCGCCAAGCACCTTCGCGGCGACAAGATGGAGGACGTCATCTTCAACGGGAGCACGACGCGCAAGGCCACGGGAATGGCCGAGGTCTCCCTCATCTTTTCCGATCCCACGCGCGAGATCGTGTCCGACCTCGGCAACTACGAGCAGATTCAGATCGCCCGCCGCCTGTACCGCTCGGGGGAGAGCGAGTACCTCCTCAACAAGGTCCCGTGCCGCCTCAAGGACATCCGGGAGGTCCTCATGGAGGGGGGCGTCGCGGCCCGCGGGTACGCCGTCATCGAGCAGGGGAAGGTCGAACAGCTCCTCAACGCCAAGCCGCAGGACCGGCGGTTCGTCGTGGAGGAGGTCGCGGGGATCACGAAGTACAAGGCCCGCAAGACGGAGGCGCTGAACAAGCTCGAGGCGACCCGCCAGAACCTGCTCCGCGTGAACGACATCATGACCGAGATCCGGCGGCAGATGGCTTCTCTCGAGCGTCAGGCGAAGAAAGCGGAGCGATACCGCCGGTACCAGGACGAGATCCGCGACCTGGACTTTCGCCTTGCCGCCGTTGAGTACGGCGAGCTGGGACGCGGCTGGACGGCCCTTCTCGATGACCTCAAGTCGCTTCACGCCGACGAGGAAAGCCTCTTGGCCGTCCTGGCACAGGGGGAGTCGGCCGTGGAGGCCGCCCGCCTCGGCGCGATCGACCGTGAGCGGGAGATCAAGGAGGTCCAGAGGGGAATCTACGAGACGGAGACGGCCATCCAGAAGCTCGAAGGCCGGATCGAGATCCAGGGAAACCAGTCGACTTCCCTGGCCGATCACGCAAGCCGCCTGGAGGCGGAAGGGCTCAAGCGGGACGAAGCCGCCGCGCAGACAGCCGAGGAGATACGGACGAAGATCGAAGAAAGAGACCGCGTGGCCGCCGACCGGGCGTCGGCGGAGGAAGGGGCGGGAGCGAGCCGGGCGCGATACGACGCCCTTCGGCGGGAGGCGGAAGAACGGCAGGGGGAGATCGAGGCCGCGCGCCGCGCGATCGTCCAGGGGATTTCCGTCCTGACGGACGTGCGGAACAGGCTTGCCGGTTTGACGGAACGCGAGGAGGCGCTCGGGCGAAGCGCGGAGAAAGGGAAGCGCGAGACGGCGGAAGCCACGGCTCACCTGGGCGGTCTGGAAGAGGCATCGCACCGGGTGGCTGAGAAGGTCGGGGAGTCCGACGCCCGAAAGGCCCGGGTCCTCGAGTCCCTGGCCCGGCTCTCGCGGGATATCGAGGAAATGACCGCCCGATTGACCCAGGCCGAGGCCGGCGTCCGCGCGGCGAGCGAGGATCTGGCGGCCCACCGTTCCCGCCTCGCGTCCCTGAAGGAGTTCAGCGTTCGCTACGAAGGGTACCGGGAGGCGGTCCGCGATCTCCTCACGTCGGAGGACGGGTCCCACATTCGCCCGTCGCTTCGCGGTGTCGTGGCCGATCTGATCGAAACGGAACCGCGCTATGAAGCGGCCATCGAGGCGGCCCTGGGGAGCCGCATCCAGTTCCTGGTCGTCGACGATCCCCAGGCGGCCCGCTCAGCCGTCGAATACCTCAAGGGGAAGAGCGTCGGCCGGGGAACGTTCATCCCGCGCGTCCCGTACGGAAGCAGCCGCTCCGCCGACGTTCCGGGAGACCATTCGCTCGGGCCGCTTCTCTCGTTCGTCCGGTACTCGCCGGAAGACGCGGACGTCGTTCGCTTCCTCCTGGACCGGTTTGTCGTCGTCCCGGACCTCGATTCCGCCGAACGGCTTCACAAGGCCCACGCCGCTTCCCCGGACGGGAGCGCGCCCACGATCGTGACGCTCGACGGGGAGGTCTGGGAGCCGTCGGGGATCGTGACGGGCGGCGGACCGGACGGAGGATCGACCGGTCTGCTGGCCAGAAAGCGGGAGATCCGGGAGATCGAAGAAGACGTCGCGCGTCGGGAGGGCGAAGTCCTCTCGCTTGAGCGGGAACGCGAGGCGCTCTCGCAGGGATTGGCCGGTCTGCAGGAGACGCGAAAGGGGCTCGAGGGCGAGAGCCGGGAGGCCGATCTGGAACTGGCTCAGGCGACGCACGAGCGGGAAACCGTCGTCCGCGACGCCGCGCGGGCCCGCGAGAGGCTCGATCTTCTTCTCGCCGAGGCCCGAGAGCGGGAGGCCGAACGCGCGGAGATCCTCCGCGAGCGGGAGGGTCTCGCGGAAAAGGCGGCGCTTATGACCCGGGAGCAGGAAGAGCGCGAGGCGGCCTTGGGCGCGGCCATGGAAGACGACAACCGGCGCCGGGCGCGGCTGGAGGCCCTGTCGGCGGACGTAACGGTCCTCGAAGTCCGCCTGGGGACTCTCAGGGAGCGCGTCGAAGGACTGGATCGGGACGTCGCACGGCTTGCGGCAGCGCGCGCGGAAGCCTTGATGGCCGCGGCAAGCCGGCGCGAGGAGGCGCGCGCCCGGCTGGCGGAACGGGAGAAGGTCCTGGCGGAAATCGACGAGACCCGGCGTCTCCTGGCGGACGCCATCCAGAGTCGGGAGGAAGGGCGCGCGCGGTTCGTGGAGCTTCAGGAAAGCCTCAACGCCCAGGCGGAGGATCTGACCCGGATCGAAGAGACGCTCCGGAGCGACCGTCTCGCCTACGAGGAGGTCCGCGAGCGGCGCGCGAGCGGCGAGATCCGGAAGGCCGACCTCCGGGGGAAGCTGGACCACTTGGGCGAGAGGATCCGGGAGCTGTATCAGGCCGAAATCGAGACGATCGTGAAAGACCTCGGCGAATTCGAGATCGACCTCGAATCGGCCCGGACGAGGCGGGACGAGCTCCGCGACAAGCTCGCGGGGATGGGAGCGGTCAACTTGGCCGCGTTCGAGGAGCACAAGGAGCTCGTCGAGCGTGACGCGTTCCTGACGAAACAGCACGCCGACCTGACGGAGGCGGTGGCGGCCCTGCAGGAGACGATCGCGAAGATCAACCAGACGACGGAGGAGCTTTTCTACGAGGCGTTCAACGCCATCAACGCGAAGTTCCAGGAAGTCTTCGGCGTGCTCTTCGAGGGAGGGCGGGCCGAGCTCGTCCTGGTGGAGGACGGGGAGGTGCTCGACGGGGGGATCGAGGTCGTGGCCCAGCCCGCGGGGAAGAAGCTCCAGAACATCCACCTCTTCTCCGGCGGCGAGAAGGCGCTCACGGCGATCGCCCTCCTCTTCGCCTGCTTCCTCATCAAGCCGACGCCGTTCTGCATCTTGGACGAGGTGGACGCCCCGCTCGACGACCAGAACGTCGGGCGGTTCGCCCGCCTGGTCCGGTCGCTCTCCGACCGGACGCAGTTCATCGTCGTGACGCACAACAAGCAGACGATGGAGGCGGCGGACGCCCTTTACGGCGTCACGATGAACGAGCCGGGGGTCACGTCCCTCCTGGCCCTCCACCTCAAGTCCCCCACGGCCCAGGCGGCGTAAGGGCGTCCACAATGCCTGTTCCGAAGTGGCTCCTGCGCGTGCTGGGATTCAAGGTCGCGATCCCCCCGGCGCTCGTGCGGTTCGGCCATGTCCTGGCCTCGGCCGCGTTCATTGCGGCCGGGTTCGGACTCTATGCCTTTATCGCGGAGACCGACACGCTCGTGTGCGACCGCGGCACGGGGCAGTGCACGTTGACACAGGCGACACTGACCGGCACGACCGTGCGCCGGTTCCCGGTCGCGGCGCTTACCGGCGCCGAGATCGGCGCCCGTCCCACCGGCATGGGGGGCTGGCGGATGCGAGGCGTTGGCGGCAGCAGTGTCGTCCTGCTCACCGGGGACGAAAAGGTCTTTCTCGCCAGCTACGACTCCAGCTTCTACGAGGACCAGATGAAGCGGCAGGTCGAGGACGTGCGCCGTTTCGTATCCACCCCGTCGCAGGCCGCCCTGGGAATCCGCCAGGATTCGCACACGCTTGCGGCGGTGGCCGGGGGCATCGTGTCCCTGTTCGGCGGCGCCATGCTCATTTTTTCGCTGCGTGAAAAGCTGCGTGGAAAGTAGGAGAAAAGTGCCGACGAGGTCCCGCCTTGTTGCTTTCCGCGCGTGTGCAGTCCCCCGCCGCCGTTGAGATTGAGATGGTCTGCGACACCGGGTAGAAGTACCAGCCACGGTTCTCCATCCGCGGACCTTGGTTGATCCGTGTTTGGACGAAGAGTAGAATTCGACCCAGCAGGAGGCATCGGGGCCGAGCTCATGGGCGAACAAACCAAGACCAGGACCAGAAGCACCGAGGATCTCCTTCGGGAGATCGTCGACGTGGTTGTGTCCAGGGTCCATCCTAAAAGAATCATTCTTTTCGGCTCACGGGCATCCGGACGGGCGAGGGCGTACGCGGATTTCGACTTGGCGGTGGAGGGTGTTGCCATGGACGCGCGAACCGAACGACTTCTGAAAGAAACCCTCGACGAAAAGGCGGGCATCTTTACGGTGGACTTGGTCGTCCTCGACAAGGTGGAGCCGGAGTTCAGGGAGATCGTGATCCAGACCGGAAGAGTCGTCTATGGCGGATGAGCTTACTTACGGTCTTGCGAAGTTCCGCGCGGCCGCGGATCGGCTCAGGGAGTCGGCGGGAAGGGCGGTGGATGACCTGGACCGGGACGGCGTCATCAAGCGGTTCGAGTTTACATTCGAGCTCTTCTGGAAGGCGTTGAAACTGGCCGTGGAGTACGAAGGGTTCGACTGTGCCGGTCCCAGGTCGTGCATCAAGGAGGCGGTCCGAAGGGGTATCCTGGAAGACGGCGAGGAGGCCCTCGACATGCTCGACGATCGAAACAAGACGACGCATATTTACAGCGAAGAGACGGCCCGGGAGATCTTCGATCGGATCAAGGAAAGACACGTTTCTCTTCTCGCTCGCGCCGCTCTCCGGCTCGAAGACAAAACCAAGCCTTCCGAAGGCGGAAGGGGGTAATGCGCGTGCAGGCGAAAGAGGAGATTGTCCTTCCCGAGCCGGCGGCGCCGAGGGGGGCGTATCTGCCGGCGGTGCGGGCGGGGAATCTCCTGTTCGTGAGCGGGATGCTTCCGATCGAGAAGGGGCGGGTGGCCGTTACGGGCAAGGTCGGCGGAGACGTTACGGTCGAGGAGGGTCGGAACGCGGCGCGGCTCGCCGCCTTGAACGCCCTGGCCGTGATCGAGAAATACGGCGGCGGGTTCGAGAACGTCCGGCGGATCGTGAAAGTGACGGGGTACGTCAACTCTGCCCCCGGCTTTACGTCCCAGCCCCAGGTCGTGGACGGGGCTTCGGAACTTCTCGTTCAGCTCTTCGGCGAGGCGGGTCGGCACGCCCGCGCCGCGGTCGGAGTCGCCGAGCTTCCCGCCGACGCCGCCGTTGAGATCGAGATGATCTGCGAAGTCGGGTAACGCTCCACCGCGACATCCACCGCGGTTTCCATTGACACGCCGTCTCGGCGGAAGTAACCTCATCCTCCGATGAAAGCAAGGCACATCCATCTGCCGGCGGCTTTCTTTGCGGCCTACTTCCTTCTCGCCGCCGGCATCGCCGTCCACCACGCCTACGCTCAGAACGAATTGGTCCACGACCACGGCTGCAGTGTGGGCCACTGGCTCAAGCACGCCCCCGGAGACAGCGCCTGCGCCCCCGAGGGCGCCCCCGTACTCCTCGCGCCCGAGGCGGGGCGTGTCTGGTCTTCATCGGCGTGTCCATCCGCTCCCGCGCTCGCCGTTTCCAACCGGGGTCCCCCCTCGTCTCACCTCCAACAGTAGTTCCACGTTCGCTCGGCCGCTCAGTGTTCGCCTGACCGCCTGCTTACCGGCAGGGGACCGGCCGGCTGGCGGTCGGCGGCGACTCAGGCCGCATTCTTTCCTTCTCGCGGGAGCTCCGGGTCTCCTGATTCCAGGCGCCCCGCGCAGAGCGTGGAGGTGTTCTCATGTTCCGATTCATCGCGGCGCTTGCCGTTTTCTTTCTTCTCCTTGCGGGTGTGGCCGTCTCCGCCCGGGCGCAGTCTCAAGCGGCCCCGGTCTCGTCCGCCCCCCGCTTCCTCGATCTCGGCGTCTCGGGTCTCTTCTCCGCCGGGGTCTCGTCTGAGCCGGACTCCGTCACGGAGGTCCTTCAAGCGGGGGCGCACGACCCGAAGGGGCGCGGGTTCACTCTCCAGCAGGTCGAGATGTCGCTCGGCGGCGCCGTGGACCCTTATTTGCGGGGGGATGTTTTTCTGATCTTTCAGTTGGACCGAATCGGGGAGTCCCATACGGAGATCGAAGAGGCCTACCTGACGACACTCTCGCTGCCTCACGGTCTTCAGGTGAAGGCCGGGCAGTACTTTACGGAGTTCGGCCGGCTCAACGCCACGCATCCGCACGCCTGGGGTTTCGTGGATCAGCCGGTCGTGAACTCCCGGATGTTCGGCGGAGACGGCCTGCGGAACCCCGGCGTCCGGCTCTCATGGCTTGCCCCGCTTCCCTGGTTCTCGGAGGCGATGGCCGGCGTTCAACATCCGGGCGGCGGGACGGCGGCGAGTTTTCTCAACACGAAGGAGAACGAGAGCTTCGCCGGGTACGAGGTCCGGGACCGGCCGGTCCGCTCCTTCGCCGACATGCTGTACGCCCTCCGCTGGCTCAACTCATGGGACCTCTCGCAGTCCGCGACGCTCAACCTGGGTGTCTCCGGTCTCTTCGGTCCCAACGCCACGGGTTCGGGGAACCGGACGGAGATCTACGGTCTGGACGCTTATCTCAAGTGGAAGCCCGTCGTCACGGAGCGGGGATTCCCCTTCGTGTCCTGGCAGACGGAGGTCATGGAGCGCCGGTACGAGGCGGGCGAGGACAAGGTCCTCCTTCGAGACCGGGGGCTCTACACGCAGATTCTATGGGGCTTCGCTCCGAGGTGGGCGGCGGGCCTCAGGTACGACTGGGCGGACGGGAACGATCCCCGGGACCCGATGCGGGACAGGCGCCGGCGGGTCTCTCCGAACGTCACCTGCTACCCGACGGAGTTCAGCAAACTCCGCCTCCAGGTGAACGTCGACCGGCCGGAGCATCTGAACAAGGACGTTTACGGCGTCTGGCTCCAGGCCGAATTCCTCCTGGGCGCCCACGCGGCCCACGCCTTTTGAGGAGGGATTTACGATGAAGATCTTGAGACTTCTTCCGTTCATCGGCCTGATCCTGGCCGGGTTGTCCTTTCCGGTCTTTTCAGCTTGGCCGGCATGGGGAAAGATGAACGTCCTGGCGACGACGACCGATCTCGCGGCATTGGCTCGCGCCGTGGGCGGAGAGCGCGTGGAGGTGACGTCCCTCACGTCGGGGCTTCAGGATGTCCACTTCGTCGACCCCAAACCAAGCCTCATCCACCAGGCCCGTCGGGCGGACGCGCTGATCCTCGTCGGCGCCGATCTCGAAGCGGGCTGGCTCCCGCCGCTTCTCGGTTCCGCGCGGAACGGGAAGATCCTTCCCGGCGCCCCGGGCCACGTGGACACGTCGAAGGCGGTCAAGCTCCTGGACGCGCCCGGCGCGGGGGTCGACCGCTCTCAGGGCGACGTCCATCCGCAGGGGAACCCGCACCACTGGCTCGACCCGATCAACGCCGTGGCGGCAGCCCGCCTCATCGAGGCGCGGTTCGCCCGGATCGACCCCGGAGGCCGGTCGTATTTCAAAGGGCAGGCGGACGACTTCGAGAGGACGATCGAGAAGCGGTTGCCCGAATGGCAGGCGCGGCTCGCGCCTTTCAAGGGACGGCGAGTCCTCACGTATCACCGATCGTGGGATTATTTCGCCCTCCGCTTCGGCCTCGTCGTCGCCGGCGAGCTTGAGCCGAAACCGGGGATCCCGCCCTCCGCCGCCCATCTGGCCCGGCTCGCCCAGAAGATCAAGGACGAACGAATTTCCATCCTGATCAAGGAAGGGCATTACGAGACGCAGTCCGCCCGCTTCCTCGCGGAACGAACGGGCTTGCGTATCGTCGAGCTTCCGCTTTCGGTGGGAGGGGCGCCCGGCGTCGAGACGTACGAGCGGCTCATGGACGTCCTGACGGAGACACTGCGCGGCGCTTTCCAGGGGGCGGGGCGATGATGGAGGGCGCGTCGATCCTCTGGCCGGCGGCGGTCATGGTCCTGCTCCTCGTGGGGCCCCACGTCTACCTGGGTCTTCACGTCCTGGAGCGGGGGATCATCTTCGTCGATCTTTCGATGGCCCAGATTGCGGCGCTCGGAAGCGTCGCGGCCCTTCTCGCGGGTTGGGAGCCGGGGAGCCTCGCCTCGAGCGGCCTGAGCCATGCGTTCGCCGTCATGGCCGCCCTCGGGTTCGCGGGTCTCAGGCGGGTTCCGGACAAGACTTACCGCGAGGTCCTGATCGGGATCGTCTACGTGACGGCCACCGCGCTGGCCCTCGTCCTCTTGAGCCGGTCTCCGCACGGGGCCGAGGCGATCAAATCGATGCTGAGCGGAAACATCCTCTGGACGACGCCCGGCCAACTCGTCCACGTCGGCCTTCTCTACTCGGGCGTGACCGCGGCGCTCGCGGTCTTCCACCGGCGGTGGACGTCGCTCTCCCGGGAGAACGCCTCCGGCCGGGCCGCGTTCTTTTGGGAGGCGGGGTTCTTCGGCCTGTTCGCGCTGACCATCACGAACGCCGTGGAGGTGGCGGGCGTCCTGATGGTCTTCGCGTACCTCATCATCCCGGCGTTCGTCGCGTCGGTGTGGACGGGTTCGTTCGGAAGGCGCTTGGCTTTCGGATGGGGGTTCGGGACGGCGGCGAGCCTTTTGGGGGTCTCCCTCTCGTACGGATACGATCTTCCGACGGGAGCGACGATCGTGACGCTCATGGGGGTCCTGGCGGGCGTGCTGGGAGGTGTTCGGCGTTTCGGGGCGAGCGCGGTTTGACGGGCGGCGCTTCGGGGCCTCATCGTCTCAATCGAACCGGCGGTCGAGCGTCAGGGCGTTCGCCAGGCGGCGGAGGTATTCGCTTCGCGGGATCCACCGCGCGCCGAAGCGCGCGAGATGGGGCGTGAGGAACTGTGTGTCGAGAAGGACGAAGCCCCGCTCCTTCAGGCGTTCGACGAGGTGCGCGAGGCAGACCTTCGAGGCGTCCGTCTCGACGTGGAACATGCTCTCGCCCATGAACGCGCCTCCGATCGCGACGCCGTAGAGCCCGCCCGCCCGCCGGTTCTCCCGGCGCGCCTCGACGCTATGGGCCAGGCCCTTCCGGTGCAGGGCGACGTAGGCGGCGATCATTTCCTCGTTCAGCCACGTCTCCTCCCGTCCGGCGCAGGCCCGGATGACGGCCTCGAAGTCCGCGTCGATCGCGATATCGAAGCGTCCGGATCGGATGACGCGCGCCAGGCGCCGTGGAACGTGAAACCGATCGAGATCGAAGACGCCCCGCGGATCGGGAGAGTACCACGCGATCCTTCCGGCCTCTTCCGCCATGGGAAAGAGGCCCCGACGGTAGGCGGCTTCGAGAAGGTCCGGGGTAAGCGGAGGATTCACCGGCGGTCGAGACGGGCGAACGAGGGGTCCTACGCTCTGTAGTCCACGGTAACCGATGATGCCGCGACCGACCGGATGTACCGGACGACGTCCTGGTGGACGGGATTCGCCTGGTAGGCCGCGAGGTCTTCCAGGGAGTCGAACTTCGCGACCAGGGCGAGATCGTACGAGCGGGGAGAGCGAACGACGTCCGTGCCCGCCTCCAGGTGGCGGATCTGGGGGATCTTGCCGTCCATCGAGAGCAGGACGTTCTTTGCCTCCGCGACCCTTTCGGGCGTGAATTCTGTCAGCTTGAAGAGAACGATGTGCGTGACCATTCGCGGGTGGCTGGGCGGTCAGGTGTATTTGGTTTTGTCGCCGATGTCGTAATGCATCGGCTGAAACAGCTTCCTGGCGGCGAACAGAAGGAGAAGGCCGGCGGCGACGGTCACCAGGGCGCGGATGACGGAGAACGGGGCGCCGGCCGCGTGGAGGAGCGGGATCAGCGGGATGACGATCCCGGCCAGGTACCCTTCGTTCAGCCGGAAGCAGAACGCCTCCTTGACGCCGACGAAGGCGAGAATGAATCCGAAGGAGGCGAGCGTGAGCGTGCCGATCCCCGACGACAGGAGCGTTTCCCAGAGGTGGCCCCCCTGGCGGGAAGCAATGAGAAGCGAGGCGAGAAGCAACGCGCCCGAGACGAATCCCAGCGATCGGACGAAGAGCCGGATCGGACGGGCGTAGAGGTGGATGAAGAGAGCGGCCGCCAGGTTTCCGCCCACGAACAAGCCGAGAGTGCTCGAGACGAGGCTCGGCGAGGCCAAGTCCGGGCGGTGGAGAAGAGCGGCCCCGAAGGCGGTCGCGGCGATGGCAATCCCGACGCCGATCCTGTAGACGGCGACTTCGAACCTGTCCTGAAGGGTCAGCTCTTGAAAGGGCACCTTCTCGCCCATGAGGCGTCTCCTCGATGATGATGTGCCGGCATCTTAGAGCGGCCGCCGGGCGGGGTCAAGCGTTCTTGCCATGCCAGTTTGCTTGACACGAGTCTGATTTTTCGAGTATCTTTCATGCGCGCGAAGGGCGTTTCGCTCTTCGCATTGTCGTTATTGACGTCCATTCCTTTTTCCGTTTTCGAGATCCATCTGCCGGAAGGCGGACGGGCGGATAGCTCAGCCGGGAGAGCGCTGCCCTTACAAGGCAGAGGTCACAGGTTCGATCCCTGTTCCGCCTACCAGAAAGCGTGAATCTGGGAAGGGGTGAGTCGGAGAATCGGGGACGACCAACCGTACGAACGGAATGGTCCACGCCTTGATCCCCGTTTCTCCGTTTCCCCGGTTCTTTCTTGTTGGGGTGGTAGTTCAGCTTGGTTAGAACGCCGGCCTGTCACGCCGGAGGTCGCGGGTTCGAGCCCCGTCCACCCCGCCATTTTGCTGAGTGAACCGCAAAGTGCGCGCGAGTCCCCGCCCCTTGGGGCGGGGCCAAGGCGTGCGAATGCAAATAACGATAAGTACCTTGGAGGTCGGAGAATCCCCGCCTTCAAGCAAGGCGGGGTTCTTCAACATGGATGGATTCGGCCCGCCAATCCGTTTGTCGCAGCCAAAAGGCGGGAGCGATGGGCACGGACGGCCTGGAGCGTGGCTGGGGAAAAGCGCGTAATTGATTGATTTTTCGCCCTTTCCAGCCTTGACACCCCCATCCTTGTGTGATAAATGACAAATTGACCGCGCGGCGCAGCATGGGCTTCATTCTCCCACCCATACAGCGGAAGGACAGGATCCCGTGGCCTTGACCAAGAGCGACGTCATTCGAGAAGCCCAGAAGCTGGTTGCGCGGGGGCAGATCCCGCAGGCCATTGCCGAGTACCAGAAGCTTCTCCGAGACTTTCCCGGCGACGGCAACATCCACAACACGATCGGCGATCTCCACCTGAAGCGGGGAGCGAAGGCGGAGGCGGTCGAGGCCTACGAGCAGGCCGCCACGGTTTGGCGGAACGAGGGGTTCGACCTCAAAGCCCTCGCCATCTACAAGAAGATCCTCAACATCAATCCGGGCCGGGTCGAGACGTATCTCAGCCTGGCCGAGCTCAACGAAGCCCGCGGTCTCGTCAAGGACGCCAACGAGGCCTATCTCAAGGTCGCCGAGCACCTGACCAAGAGCGGGCAGATCGGCCGGGCACTCGAGATCTACAAGCGGATGGCCGATCTCAACCCGGACAACGTCAAGCTCCGGGTCCGTCTGGTGGAGATGTACTTGCGCGAGGGCCGCCGGTCGGACGCCGTCCGCGAAGCGGTGGATCTCGCCCGAAGGTACGAGGCCTCGGGGAAGATCGACGAGGCATTGCAGGAACTCGCGAGGATCCGCTCCGCCATTCCGGACGATCAGGCCGTTTCGCTGGAAATCGCTCGTCTTTTCGCGGTCTCGGGCAGGACGTCCGAAGCGCGGGAGGCCCTGGGCGGCCTGCTCCGGGCCGATCCCAAGAACGTTCGCGCGCTCGCCCTCGCGGCCGACCTGGCCTTCGGGTCGGGCCAGATGAGCGAGGCGCGCCGATTCGCCGAAGCGGCGCTCGAACAGGATTCGGGCCAGATCAACCTGCGCGAGCTGCTCATCGAGATTCACCTGCGGGCCGGCGACACGGCCGGCGCGCTCGCGTCGCTCAATCTGTGCATGGACCACTACCGCGGGGCGGGGGACGACGCGAAGATCGACGAGATCCTGGACCGTCTCGTTCAGGAAGATCCGACCTCCATCGACATCAGGCACCTCCTGATCGAACAACTCCTCCGCAAGGGAGACGAGGACAGGGCGGTCGGCGAGTATCAGGAGCTGGCCGAGCTCTACGTCAAGCAGGGGAACCGGGAGAAGGCCGCCAACATCTACCAGAAGATCCTCGAGCATCGGCCCGAGGACGGCGGGATCCAGCGGCGCCTGCACGAGCTCCAGCCGCGCCCGCTCCAGCCGGAAGCGGCCGCGCCCGCGGCGCCCGTGGTGGATGTCCGGCCGGAGCGGCGCCCGGTCTCGTTCGAATCGGCCGCGCCTCCCGGCGAGGTCCGTGTCGAAGGGGTCGAGAAGATCGCGCCGCCGGTTCCGGCGCCCGAATCCGTGGGAGCGATCGACCGTCCCGTCGATCTGACGGAAGTCGATGTCTATCTCAAGTACCAACTGGCCGGGAAAGCCGTCGAACATCTCCTGCGTCTCCTGGACCGCGACCCGAACAACCTGGTGCTCCACACAAAGCTCCGGGACGTCTACCTCCAGACGGGGAGCCCCGTCGACGCTCTCAACGAATCCCTGACGATCGCCGACGTTCTCGAAAGCCGCGGGGAAAAGGCGGGCGCGCAGACGATCCTGGCCGAGGCCTTCCAGCATCATCCCGAAAGCGTCGTTCTCCGCGAGCGCCTGGGCCTGTCCCGGCCGCCGGAGGCCGTCGCGCCGAGGCGTGAGGAAATTCCCACGGTGGACCTCTCGGCGTTCGAGTTCGCCGAGGAACAGGAAATCGAGCCGCCGCCGGGCCTGGAAAGAGGCCGTGAAGAGGCGCCGTCGATCGAAGTCGGCTCCGAACCCAGCATCGAGATAGAGAGGACGGCTTACGAGGAACCGGCGGCTCCCTCCGAGCCGACTCCCCGCCTAGAGACGGCTGCCGAAGCTCCCTCGTTTCCGGCGGCGCCGGAAGAAGCCGAAGAGACGGTCCCGACGTTCGAGCTCGAGATCGCGGCGGAGGGTCCCGAGCCCGAGCCGCCAACGGCGGCCGTCTCCGCGGACGATCTGGACGACTTGATCTCGGAGGCGGAGTTCTACGCCCAGCAGGGGCTGGAAGGGGAGGCGAGGACGCTGTTTCAGCGGATACTGATCGCCTTCCCCGACCATCCAGGCGCGCGCCGAGGGATCGAACGTCTGGGCGGGAAGGCCCCGGAGGTCGTGCCCGAAAGCCGGGAGGCTGCCCCCGCGCCGCCGGCACCCGAAGCCATTTTTCCTCCCACCCCGCCCGTCGTCCCCATTCCTTCCGAGGAGCCCGAGGGGGTCCGTCCCTGGGAGGAGGCCCTCCTGGGCGCTCAAAAGGGGGCCTTCGCGCCGGGGGAGGAAGCGGGACTGCAGGCGGCCTTTGGGGAGATCGAGCTGGCTCCGGAAAAGGAGGCGGGGGCGGTCACGCCGCCCGAGGCCGGGATTCCCGAAGAAGGGGGCGGGCCCGAGCCGATCTTCCCGGAAGAGGTCGTTCCCCCCGCCCTGCCTTCGATCTCGGCCCCTCCCGCGCCCGAATTTTCAGAGCCGGCGGGCGAGCCGCCGATCGAATCGTTCTTCGAGAAAGAAATCGAGCCCGCGGCGGAGACCGCCCGACCCGAAGCGCCTCCCCCGCTTGCTCCGGCGGGACCCGAGGAGGGGGCCGCTCCGTCGATTCGACTCACGAGCGAAGTCGCTCCCTCCGAAGAGGCCGAAGCCGAAGGGGAAGTCGGGGACTTCTTCGACTTCGCGACGGAGCTCAAGCAAGAGATGGAAGTGGAGGCGCCGCTTCCCGCCGAGACGTCCTTCGAGGACAAGGACCTGGAAGAGATCTTCTACGAATTCAAGCGGGGCGTCGAGCAGCAGCTCGGCGACGAGGACTACGAGACCCACTACAACCTGGGGATCGCGTACAAGGAGATGGGGCTCCTCAACGAGGCGATCAGCGAATTCCAGCTCTCGGCGCGCGACCCGGCGCGGTTCATGGACGCGTGCAGCATGCTCGGGATGTGCTACCATGAGGCGGGACGGCACAAGCTGGCGATCAACGAGTTTCGGAAGGGCCTGGCGGACCCGGGGCACAGCGAGGAGGACTACCTCGGACTGCGCTACGACCTCGGCCTTGCCTACGAAGCGGGCGGTTTCAAGGGCGAAGCCCTCGAGACGTTCAGGGAAATCGTCCAGATCGACCCCGCCTTCCGCGACGCCCAGACCCGGGTCGCGGAGATCGAGAAGACGCTCTCGCCGAAGGAAAGCGGGGCGTCTCCCAAGGGGAAGAAGGAGTCCTCCCAGCAGTCCGGAAGCAAGCCGGCGTCCGAGGCGCCGGACGAGCGCGAGGGACCGGCGGGCAACCAGGCGCATCGGAAGCGCGTGTCGTATCTTTGACAGATGTTGAAAAAGTCCATCCATGGTTTTTTCAACGACGGCTTGGGCGAAGTGAATTCGCCCAAGCCTTACAAATTGTTCGACTTTTCAGTCTCACAATTTGGCCATCCATCCATGGATGGCGCACGCAGGGCGTTCTTCAACGCCTGCCAGAGGAGTGAATGAGTTATCTGGAGTTCTACCAGCTCCGCGAGCACCCATTTTCGAACGTCATCGAAAACCGGTTTTATTACGGGAGCGCGCAACACGCCGAGGCGCTTCTCCGGCTGAAGTACGCCGTCGAGACAATGAAGGGTCTGGCCGTCCTGGTGGGGGACATCGGGACCGGGAAAACGACTCTCGCCCGCCGGATGCTGGATGAGCTGGACGAGGACCGCTACGAATCGGCCTTGCTCGTGATCATTCACTCTTCGATCACGACCGAGTGGGTGCTCCGGAAGATCGCCATGCAGCTCGGCGTTCCGAGCGTCTCGGAGGACAAGGTCGATCTCCTCAACAATCTGTTCCAGCGGCTCGTGGAGATCCACGAGGCCGGCAAGAAAGCCGTCGTGCTGATCGACGAGGCCCAGATGCTCCGGTCGCGCGAGGTCATGGAGGAGTTTCGCGGCCTCCTGAATCTCGAGGTGCCCGGCGGCAAGCTCGTCTCGTTCGTCTTCTTCGGCCTGCCCGAGCTCGACGAGTGCATGGCCCTGGACGAGCCCCTCCAGCAGCGGATCGCCGTCAAGTGCCGGCTCAAGTCGCTGCCCGCGGAAGCGACGGAAGAGTACGTCCACCATCGCCTCCGGATCGCCGGGTGCGAACGCGAGATCCTGACGCCGGAGGCGGTCCTGGCCGTCCACATGTACGCCAAGGGCATTCCCCGCCTCATCAACACCGTCTGCGACAACGCCCTTCTCGAAGGGTTCCTCCTCAAGAGAGAACAGATCGACAAGGAGATCATCGCGGACGTCGCGTCCGACCTGGGGCTCAACCAGAAGCCGGTGTGAAAGATCGGGTGGCTGGGGGCTGGGAAACCGGGCGGCTAGGCAGCTCGGTGGCTGGGTTGAATCGTAGTTCCGAGCCACCAAGCCACCCAGTTACCCGTCTTTATAGCCACTCCGCGCCGCCGGATTCCCGGTCGAGCGTCTTGACTTCCTCGACGGCGTCGCGGACGACGAAGATCTTGCGGTTGTTCGAGTTGGCTTCGATCGGATAGAGGAAGAAGCCCTTCTGGGTCGTGTCGAATCCCCGCGCGTAGCCGGTGATCACCTCTCCGTCCGGGAAACGAACGCCGACCTTGCGCCCCACGTAGTCCACGCTCGCGGCTTTCTCTCCCGGCTGGTGCTTGCCGGAGCCGGAGAACGACCGGACAAAGAAGATCGCTTTCAGCTCGGCAAGAGGGATCCGGATCTCCGGGCCTCCCTTGTCCGCCTCCGTGACGACGAGGTGGGAGTCGGTCGGCCTGAGCCGGACGAGGTGGCCGCGCATAACGCGGCCGTCCCGGAAACGGGCGATGATCTTTTCGGGTTCCATGGGAGGGCTCCAACTGGCTACACCCTTTCTAATCCATTCCCTGCGATTCGGCAAGAGCCAAGTCCTCTTTTGAGTCTTGACAAGAGGACGAACGGCTTTGTAACGTACGGCCCTGTTCCAACGTCTTGAGCGGGCGTAGCTCAGTGGTAGAGCAGTCGGGCCTAAGTCCCATACCTTCCCAGCCTCACGCGGCCGACTTTTCCGCCCTTCTCGTTAATCCCGAACTGGTAGTGCAGGTAGAGCGATCCGGGCCGCCAAACGACGCGGTTCAGGAGCGCCAGGAGGGCCGCCCTGCGCTTTGCCTGGCTCAGGTCAGCCCAAGGCGTGACTCGGAGCGACATCGCCCCGCCAGGGGGCATGTGTGCTTTCTGGGCGGCTATTCGTGCGCGGTGCGAGGCGATCTCCCGGAGCTTGGCGGTGAGAGCGTCTGCCCGGGCGCGGATCTCCGGCCAGGCGAGGGAGCCGTCCTCGATGGCGGCTAGGAGCCGCCCCCGTCTTGCCTCGAGCTTCCCTCGGTCGCCGTCCAGCCGGGCGAGGTCCTGGGCCGACTGGTCCGTCCGGATCGCCCGCTTCGCCCATTCCTGGATTCTCTCGGCCCGCCCCAGGACTCCCCAGGCGTGCGTGAGTACGGCGGCGTCGACGGCGTCGACGGGGAGGGCATGCCTCCTCAGATCGCACGCTCGCCAGTTGCATCGGTAGTAGGTTCGGCGCCAGCGTCGTCCGTTCGCCCGGATTCGCGTGGTCGTATGGCTCCCGACGGTGTGGTTGCAGGTGCCGCAACGGAAGAGCCCAAGCCCGGTCAGGAGGTACTTGGCCGCCGGCCTGGGCCCCCGCATGTCCCGCCGGGCGTCCTTGGCATCCTGGAGGCGGTCAACGCGGTCGAAGTCGATGATCGCGGGCCAGGTCCCTCGGATGAGCGATCCGTTGACCTCAACGTGGCCGGCGAGAAAGAGGAGTCGCTTCCGTGACAAGAGCCGCCGCATGAAGCCGGGGTAGAAGTGATACCGCTCAGTGATCTCCCGCGCGCTATGCGTCTCAGCCAGGTCGAGGAGATGGAGGATCTTCGCGCGGTCCTCCTCGTCCACGGCGAGCTTCCGATCCCCGTCGAGCTTGTATGGCCTGGGAATCTTCCCGCCTGTCCACTGTCCAGCCGCCTTCTTCGCCGCGATCCCCCGCTTGATCCTCGATATCAGTTTTTGCTTCTCGTGTTTGCTGAGGATGCCGAACAGATCGCTCATGAAGTCGTGATCGACCTCCCGGAAGTCGTACTCTTGGGCGGGGGTGATGACCTTGACGCCCGCTTGCCGGAGCGTCGCCTTGATGAGGGAGAGCTGGCCCAGGTCGGAGGACCTGGTCAGGCGGTCGAAGTCGATGACGAAGAGGGCGGAGAATCGGCCGGCGATCGCGTCCTCGAGGAGCCGCCGGAACGCGGGCCGGGCCTGGATCGTCTCGCCGGAGATCCCGTCGTCGATGTACCGCTCGACGAGCCGGTAGCCCCGCTCCTCAGCGAGGCGCGGGAGGATGGAGAGCTGAGAGGCGATCGTGTGCCGGTCCCGCTGGCCGGCCGAGGAGACGCGGGCGTAAAGGGCGGCGGGAGGCAGGATCATGGAGAAACCAGGATTAGCAACCGGACATTACTTAAGTCCTTGGCCGCAATTCACGCAGACGGAGAGCCGCGGGACTTGAACCTTGCAGGCCGGGCAGGTGACGCCCGCCTGATCCGCGGCACGTTTTTCGATCAAGATATCCTTCGCCTTCGGACTATCGAGTGGGATCACGGAATCCTTGCCGCATTTCGGGCAGGTTTCGAGCTTCGCGTCCGTACGCCAGAGGGAATAGAGGATCCCGGGCAGACAGAAAAACAGCCAGAGAAAACATTCGAAGGCCCAGTTTCCTTCGTGAGTCTGAGTCGGGGGCCCCATGAAACCGCAAGTCGTGCAGAGTTTTTCGTCCATTCGACGGGCTACTTCTCCAATCTTGGGCTGAAACACCAAATCATCACGCCATCGGGACGTTGCCGGCGCACCCATCGGCATTCGAAACAATGGCGGATCACCGTGCCTTCCGAATCCGAGGCATCTCTTCCCCCGTCCCTGGGCTGGCGACGTTTCCCGCTTTCAAGCTCGATTCTGCCTTTGCGAGTTTTTCCGCCAACCCCAGAAGCATCATCCGAGAGGAAATCGAGATTTGGCGATAGAGATGGAGCCACCTCGTCTCGTCTGCGTCCTCTCCGATTGATGCGAGCGCCTTCATCACCCGCTCTGCCGGACGGACGGAATGGTAGGCTGTCTTCGCCTCCACGATGACGGTTCGAGCTTCACGAGCCGCGATAAGAAAGTCGACCTTGTCCGCGTGGATTGCGGCCGCTAGGCGAAGGAGCTTGCCGTCGTCATCGGGGACCATCTCGCCGGCCGCGATCTTCCGGACGGTCTCCGGCGAGACGGCGCGCCCCGTCGCATCGGCAACGGCCCTGAACGAGTCGAGCCCCGCTTGCCGGACCTGCTCCATGAACCACTTACCGAACTTCTTCGGGTCGAGATATTCCATTACTGGAGACGCTAACATATCGCCCCTACAGTCTCAATCATGCGATCACACTTTCCGCTTGACGCACGCCCGGCGTGCGTGCTATTTGTGGATTATGGAAGAGTTGCTGACGACGGCCGAGGTCGCCAAGTACCTCCGGGTTACCCCTGGGACGATCCGCAACAAGACCTACTTGGGCCTCATTCCGCACCACAAGGTGATGGGGCGGCTCCGCTTTCGGCGGTCGGAAATTGACTCTTTTTTCGGACTTTGGCGCACGCCCCGCGTGCGTGGCAGGCGCAAATCCTGAGTTTTTTTTATCCGAAAGACGACCTGAAACGACACGAGCGATAGTTTCAGGTCGTTTCATGTGGGGGGAGGGGCGGAGTGTCGGGAACCATCCAGCTTACCTTCGAATTTGATCGGCGGCGCTTCGCCTCTTTCCACGAGGCGATCCGCCACTCCGTTTATTCTTGTGGACGCCAGCTCAAATACTTGGCGGCGGACCTCGGGATGTCGCCATCCGAGTTGAGCCGAAAATTAGCCGACAACCCGAACGACCCTGTGCATTTTCCCGCCGATCGTCTCCCCGATCTGCTTCGGGCGACAGGAGATATGACGCCGCTCTATTTTTTGATCGATGAATTTCTCCGCCCGCAGGAAGAAGCCCGTCTCCGGGAATTCGAGGACTTCAAGCGGCGGCTCCCCGAGTTGCGTCGGCTGATCAAAGTTCTGGAAGGCACAAAGGAGACCGACAAGTGACGCCGGCGCGGCTCCCGGAATTCGGCTCCCAAATCCGGGCACTCAGACAGAAGAGAGGCCTGACGCAGGAGAGCTTGGCGAGTTTGGCGGGGGTTGAGCCGCAGTATATCTCTCACATTGAGACGGGCCGCCGGCGCGCGCCCAGCGACAAGGTCATCCGGCGCTTGGCGGAAGCGCTTCGGTGCGATGCGGGCGAGCTGGTCACGATCGCGATATGGGCGCGCATGCCCCGCGAAGCCAAGAGGGGAATAATCAACCTCCTGTGGGGCAGCCTCAACCCCGCGGACATTCTACTCCCGCCGCCGGAAGCCAAACTCAAGGACACCAAATGACCGACGCCGAGATACCCCCCGAGTGGCTCACGACCCGGCCTGTGGACGAAGATGAGCGGGCGGAGAGGTTGATGGCGCTGGTCTACGGGCGGGTCAAGATCGTTCCCCGCACACGCGGGGATGAACCGGAGGTGCGTTGCCCATCCGCGACTGTCGCGAAGGAGGCGGCGGCATGAACCCGCCCTGGGATGACCCGCGGGAGGACTGGGCCGGGGCGCATCGGGAGGACCTGGTCGACCAGCTCCTGGACCGCCCATCGGTCGAGGAGCAGTTCTTCGAGTTCGTTCGCGAGCTCGCGCGGGAGCGGGATCCGGAGATCGTCCGGAGATTTCTCTCGTTGCCGGTCATCGCGGAGCAGTACAGGCAGTTGGAGCGGGAGGCTTACCGCGAGCGAGAGGTTGCGAATCCCTGGGATTCGGACGTGAATTGAACGGAGGGGGCCGATGGAGATCAAGCTGCGAGACGGACTCTATGGCTATTCCGCCGGCGACCGCGACGAGGACCAGCGCCGGATGGGGCTCGCCGTCTACGGATGCACGGCCGCGATCCTCACCGGCGTCGGGTTGCTCTTTGCGATCGCCTGGCGGTGGGGCGACGCGATTATGCAGGCGATGAAGTGATCGGCGCTACCCGCTCGCTCCTGCTCGGCCTCGTGATCGGGGCGTTCCTCCTGGCGGCCTCGTGGACTTGGGGCCGCCATCGAGTCGCCTACGAGTGCGAGACCATCGCCACAGAGCAGGCCCGCGAGGAGCATATTCGGGAGCTCGTCGGCGTGACATATATGTCCGAGTTCGGCGTGGACGCGGATACGGCGCGGAGTTATTGGCGGTCGATCCGGCGGCATTGCGATCACGATCCATACCTGGTGCTGGCGCTGATCGCGGTGGAGTCTCGCTTCGATTCGCAGGTGGTTTCGGCGAAAGGGTATCGCGGGCTCCTCCAGACCCGTCACACCACCGGCCATCCCGGGGTGGATATCGCCTGGGGATGCGCGGTGCTCGGCGAAATGCTCGACCGGGCGGACGGAGACCTCACAAAAGCCGTCAGCCGCTACCAGGGCGGCAGCCGCCACGACAATCGCCGGGTCCTGGCGGAGTACGCCAGGATCGGCGGACATGAAGGGGGGTGATAAGCATGCCGGACGTCGACATACTTACAAAGCAGATTGAGAATCTCGACCTGAAGGAGCGGGTGCTTGCATCGGAGATATTCGACTTGATGTCTGCAAGGATCCGAGGCCTTGAGGAATTCGTTTTCTCTCTCTCTG
>JACPZO010000124.1 GCA_016195465.1 Nitrospirota bacterium | reverse complement strand
GGGGCAGTATTGTCAAGCTATTACTGGGACACTACACTAGAATTTCCAATTTACAACTTACAATTACCAATTTCCAATTCCTGCATTCCGACCCACAAGCCTATCTGCCCCCGTCTTCCCCGGAGATCCTCTTCAGGACGTCTCGCGGTAGAGGCAGACCCTGTCCCGCCCGGACTGTTTGGCGATATACAGGGCCTGGTCCGCGCGGTCCACGATATCCGCGGCCGCCTTCCCGCAAGATGGATAGCACGCGACCCCGAGGCTGATCGTGAAGGATATCTCCTTTCCGTCCGGCAGTGTGACGGGCGTCTTCGCCGCTCTCGTCCGGATCCTCTCGGCGATCTCCCTGGAGTGGGTCCCTCCCGTCTCCGGAAGGAGGATCACGAACTCTTCCCCCCCGTACCGGGCGACGAAGTCGACGGTCCGGACCGCCGCCTTGAGGAGCCGTGCCAGTTCGCGGAGGACGACGTCCCCCGCCGGATGGCCGTGCGTGTCGTTGACCTTCTTGAAATGGTCGATGTCGAGGATCATCAGCGTGAAGGGATGCTGGTAACGCTCGGACCGATCGATTTCCTCTTCGAGCCGGACCTGGAACGTGCGGCGGTTCGCGAGACCGGTCAGACCGTCCGTCGACGCCAGCTCGACAGCCTTGGAGTGCAGGCGCGCGTTCTCCAGGGACGACGCGGACTGAAAGGCCAGAGCCACGAGCAGGGACTCGTCCGCCGACGCGAACGATCCGCCCCCTCTTTGTTGGCGACGAGGAGCTCGCCGACGAGCTTGTTCCTCAGCAAAAGCGGGACGCCCAGCATGTTTCGGATCGGCGGATGACCGGGCGGGAGGCCGCCGAAACGGGGGTCCTTCGCCGCGTCTTCCACGTGGAGGGAGACGCCCTCCTTCAGGATCACGCCCAGGAGGCCGCGGCCGGTCGGCATCGTCTTGACGGGAAACGCCTCGGGCGGGACGTTGCTCTTGAAGTGCTGGATCTCCCCCGTCTCCGGATCGAGGACGACGAGCGCCGCCAGCTCCGCCCTCACCAGGATGCTCGCGTGCCAGGCCAGCTTCTGAAGGAGCGCTTCGATCTCCAGGCTCGAGGCGACGTCCGAGATCGCTTCCTGAAGAACGGTCAGCTCCCGCGTCCTCTCCTGAATCGCCTCGGCCATCTCGTTGAAGGCCCCGCCCAGCAACCCGACCTCGTCGCCGGAAGACACGGCGACGCGCCGATCGTATGCTCCGTCGGCAATCTCGCGCTCCGCCGCGACAAGTCTCCTGAGGGGGGTGGTGACCTTCCGCCGCGCGAGGATGACGGCCCAGGCGCCGAGCGCCAGGGAGACGCCGATGACGGCCGTGTGACGGATCGTCAGTTGTCTCGAATCGTTCCGGACGTTTCCTTCCAGCAGGGAGACGAGACGGTCGATCCGCGCGGCCTGCGCGGGAGCGAGGGCCTCGATCTCCCCCGCGAGGACTCCGGCCTCATCCGCGTCGGCCGAGTCGATCCCGGCCAGGAGCGGCTTCAGGTCCGATTCCCAGGCTGTCCGGACCTCGGCCGCCGGGGCCCGCAGACGCTCGTTCTCCGACGCCAGTCTCTCGAAAACCGCGAGCGTTTCCTCGTAACGGTCGATCTCTTCGAGGATCGAGGCCCGGGCCTCGTCGGATTCGCGCGACTGGCGGGCCAGGATCGCGAGAAGCATCGTCCTCATCCTCTGCTTGCCCGCCGCGTTGATGAAGGCGGCCTCCTCTCCAAGATGCGCGATGCCGCCGAGACCAATCCAGAGTTGGACGCCTTGCAAGGCGAGGAACATGACCATCAGGAGAGCGAATTTGCGAGTCATGCTTGTCGGGCGAAGCGTCATCCGCGGGCTTCCCATGGGAGGGGAGAAGGCCGAAAACAGCGAGGGGGGCCCCGAAACATCCCGGAACCCCCCCCCCGATTCTCGCACATCTTCCCGCGAATGCGCGGAAAATCTTTCTGGCTGGATGTTGAAAAAGTCTTTTCCCTTCTCCCTCCGGGAGAAGGTCAGGATGAGGGGAATATTAAGAACAACTGTTCATGAAATAGAGGAAGAACTCGTACGGGTGGGGCCTGAGCCTCAGGGCGTCGACCTCCTTCGACCGCTTGTACTCGATCCAGGTGTCGATCGCGTCCTGGGTGAAGACGTCGCCCTTGAGCAGGAACTCGTGGTCCGCCTCGAGATTGTCGAGCGCTTCTTCCAGAGAGCCGGGCATGGTGGGAACGCCCGCCAGTTCTTCCGGCGTCAGACCGTAGATGTCCTTGTCGAGCGGCGCGCCCGGATCGATCTTGTTCTCGATCCCGTCCAGCCCGGCCATCAGCATCGCGGCGAAGGCCATGTACGGATTGCAGGAGGGGTCGGGGAAACGCACCTCGATCCGCTTGGCCTTGGGGCTGGGCGAGTACATCGGGATCCGGATGGAGGCCGACCGATTCCGGCTGGAGTAGGCCAGGTTCACCGGCGCCTCGAACCCGGGGACGAGCCGCTTGTACGAATTCGTCGTCGGGTTCGTGATCGCGGCCAGGGCCGGCGCGTGCTTGAGGACGCCGCCGATGTAGTGCATGGCCATCTCGGACATGCCGGCGTACCCGTCGCCGGCGAAGAGGGGCTTGCCTCCCTTCCAGATCGACTGGTGCGTGTGCATGCCGGACCCGTTGTCGCCGAAGAGGGGCTTCGGCATGAAGGTCACGGTCTTGCCGTGCCGCTTCGCCACGTTCTTGCAGACGTACTTGAAGTACATGAGTTTGTCGGCCATGGCCACGAGCGCGTCGAAGCGCATGTCGATCTCCGCCTGTCCGGCGGTCGCCACCTCGTGGTGCTGCTTCTCGATGTAGATGCCCAGCTTGATCATCTCCTGGACCATCTCGGTCCGGATATCCTCCTGGCTGTCGATCGGCGGAACGGGGAAGTACCCCTCCTTGTGGCGCGGCTTATAGCCGAGGTTCGGGTTCTCCTCGCGCCCGGAGTTCCAGATCCCTTCGCTCGAATCGAGGAAGTAATAACCGGAACGGGCCGTCTGATCGAAGCGGACGTCGTCCAGGATGAAGAACTCGGGCTCGGGGCCGAAGTAGGCCGTGTCGCCGACCTTCGTGGACTTGAGGTAGGCTTCCGCCTTCTGGGCGATGTAGCGCGGGTCCCGCGAGTACTTCTCGTGCGTGATGGGATCCACGATATTGCAGATCATGCTGAGCGTGGGGTACTGAGTGAAGGGGTCCATCATCGCCGTCGACGGATCGGGAATCACCAGCATGTCGGAGCAGTGGATCGCCTGCCACCCGCGGATCGACGAGCCGTCGAACCCGAGGCCTTCCTCGAAGATGGCCTCCTTGAGCTCGTCCACCGGCACCGAGAAGTGCTGCCACAGCCCGGGGAAATCCATGAACTTGAGGTCGACCATCTGGCAGTTGTTCTTCTTCGCGAACTCGACGACTTCCTTCGGTGTCATCCTCTTCCTCCTTCCGGTTCCACGGAAACCACGCCCGCCCAACCCGCCGCGACCGGCGGGAAACCGGGCCCCTTTTTTCAGCACCCCGCTAGAGCGCCGCTTCCCCTCTCTCTCCCGTCCGAATTCGCACAACCTCGTCCATCGGGTACACGAATATCTTTCCGTCGCCGATCCGGCCCGTCCGGGCCGTCCGCTCGATCGTGTCGATCACCTGGCTCACCAGGCTGTCGGACACGACGATCTCCAGCTTGACCTTCGGCAGGAAATCGACGACGTACTCGGCTCCCCGGTAGAGTTCCGTATGTCCCTTCTGGCGGCCGAATCCCTTTACCTCGACGACCGTGATCCCTTGAATCCCGACCTCGCTCAAGGCATCCTTCACTTCGTCGAGCTTGAACGGCTTGATGATCGCCTCTATCTTCTTCATGGCAGATGTTCCCCGTTATAAACGATGGGCCAGAAGCGGAGCAATTCGTATGCCGCCTTTTCACACGAATGCAGGCGAATATTGTTCAAAAATATCAACGCGTTGAATTGTCCCCAGGCGGGCCTGAGACGCGCGATCGCCGATCTGTAAGCCGCCGAAAGAAGCACAAAATCAGGATTCCACCGACGGCCGAGCCTGAAGTTATTGCGCCTAAAAGGGTTTCGGGAATCTGCCCAAGGCGTGTGCAATCGCCCTATCGTATATCAGACCGACCGCTCGGCTTCGAATTCGAGCGTCCAGTGCAAGTAGTCCCTCCATGAAACGGGCGCGTTCCCTAATCCAAACCGGATCGTCAGGACGGGGGCCCAGAGAGGCTTCCGGGGAGGCCGCACCAAGTGCATCCTGGCCTCCTCAGGCGTCCTGCCGCCCTTTCGACGGTTGCACGGAACGCACGAGGTGACGATGTTCTCCCAAGTCTTCCGGCCGCCGCGCGAGACGGGAACGACGTGATCGAACGTCAGGTCGTTCGAAGAATGGCGGCGGCCGCAATACTGGCACCGGTAGCGGTCGCGGGCGAAGAGATTCGCCCGTGAGAGGCGGACCGGCCGCTTTCCCGAGCTTGCCCGAATGAACCGGAGAAGGCGTAAGACCGAGGGGAGGCGGATCGTCACGGAGACGCCCCGGACCTCCCGGTCATGGAACTCGACGACCTCCACCTTGCCCTGCCAAAGCAAAGTGACCGCCTTCTGCCACGGAATGACCTGAAGCGGTTCGAACGAGGCGTTGAGGAGGAGTGTCTGCTCCATTGACGGCCGGCCTTTTTCCCCCGGAATCGAAAAGCCTTCGCCTTTTACACGGCCAGACCGAAATTGTCAAGGAAAATCGCCGTGTTACACAGCCCCGTCCGCGGGCCCGAGCGTCTCGTCCCCCGCACGGGGACTCCGAATTCAAGAAAAACGGGTTGAAAATTGGAAATTGTAAATTTCAAATTGCAAATTTCCGAAGACACTCATCCCATTCCTCGCCGGTTTTCGTTGTCCGGTTTTTCGTCGCTTGTCTTCCATTTTCCATTTTCGGTTCCAATTTCCAATTCCTTCTCCTTTACCGGATTCGGCCCGCCGCGGCCCAGTGGCGATCGCTTGCCATCCGGACTTTGAGATGCCCCAGCCCCGCGGATTCGAGCTGGACCGCCACTTCATCGGGCGTGAACGACGCGAGCAGAGAACGGAAGAAATCCCGCTTGAGGATCGTGTCCTCGCCGGCCGCGGCCGACCGAACGATCTCGCGGGCGTGGTCCTTCGATTCGGGGCGGGCAAGGTCCATGACGAGAAGCGGAGCCCCGGAACGGACAACCCGCTTGACGCTTCCCCAGAAGTCCGCCGGATCGGGAAGATGATGGAGAAGGCTGTTGGAGATGAGCGCATCGAACGTCTTTCCAGGCCGCACGCAAAAGGAAGGAACGCGCGCGCACACGAGGTCGATCCGTCCGGTCAGATTGTTCGACCGCACGGCCCGCCAAGCGTGAACCAGCATGGGCCGAGAGGCATCGACCGCCGCGATCCGGCACCCCGGCACCGCTCGCGCCAGGCGGACGGGAATGTCGCACGGACCGCATCCGAGGTCGAGGACCGCTCCCGCCTCGAAATCGGGAAACAGGGAAAGGAAACGATCCACGAATCCCCGGTTCACGTCGGCGAAGTCGGCCCTGGCGTAGGCCGAGGCCTGGGCCGGATCGTCCATGACTTCGGATTCGGGAACGCGTGAGAGGAGCATTGTTCGCAGGAGAGTGTTCCCCTCGGAACGGAAGCGGCGCGATCCCTCAGGAACCGCCGAAAAGCGCCTCGGCGTAAGAAGACGCGTCGAACGGTTCCAGGTCTTCCAGTCCCTCCCCGGTCCCGACGTATCGCACGGGAAGACCGAGATCTTGCGCGATCTGGATGACGATGCCCCCCTTGGCGGTGCCGTCCAGTTTCGTGAGGACGAGCCCGGTCAGACCGATGGTCGAATGGAACTCGCGCGCCTGAACCAATCCGTTCTGGCCCGTCGTCGCGTCCAGGACGAGAAGCACCTCGTGGGGCGCGCCGGGGAGGGCCTTGCCGATCACGCGAACGACCTTCTTGATCTCTTCCATCAGGTTCGTCTTGGTGTGCAGGCGTCCGGCCGTGTCCACGAGAAGGACGTCCGCTCCCCTGGCCCGCGCCGCCTGCACGGCGTCGAAGGCCACCGAGGCGGAATCCGCCCCCGCGCCCTGCTTCACGATGTCGGCGCCGATCCGCTCCGCCCAGACGGCAAGCTGATCGATGGCGCCCGCGCGGAACGTGTCGCCCGCGGCCAGGAGGACCCGGCGTCCTTGCGCCCGATGCCGGGCACCGATCTTCGCGATCGTCGTCGTCTTTCCCACGCCGTTCACGCCGGCGAAAACCACGACATGCGGAGGCCCCTGAAGAGGCGCGTCGCCATACGTCCCCGCCGCGGCAGGTCCCTCGACGAGGCCCTCCACGGCCCGGACCATCGCCCGGCGCGCGGACTCGCCGTTCTCGATCTCCCCCCGGGCGACGCCCAGCCGGACGGCCTCGACGATCTCGGCGGATGTTCGAACTCCGACGTCGGCCCGAATCAGGCGCTCTTCGAGTTCATCGAGGGCGGACTCGTCGATTCTCGCTTCGCCCAGGAGAATCCGGTCGATCCGGGCGGCCACGAGGTCGCTCGTCTTTCTCAGGCCTTCCCGCCAACGTGAAAGAATGCCGCCCGGCATGGCGCCTCCCTATCCGAAAAGCCCGAAGACGGCAAGAGTCGCGAGGGAGCCGAGAAGCGCTCCCAGGACGACCTGCCAGACCGAGTGGATCCCGAGCGAGACGCGGCTCCGCGCGACCATGACCGCCAGGACGAACGTCAGGAAGAAGATCCCGGGGTGGCCCGAGAGGAACCACGAGGCCACCCAGACCGAAAAAGCGACGGCCGCGTGCCCCGAGGGCATTCCGCCCCGGAGCGGGCGGCCGGCGCCGACCATCGCCTTGGCGACGATCACGAGGATGATCACCAGGATGAGAGCGATGGCGGTCAGGTGCTCGGCCGTCTCCTGGGCAGCCGCGATTCCCGCGCCGACGGGCCCCCGAACGTGGGGATACAGGACGAGGTAACCCACGATTCCCGCGCCGATCGCGGCGAGCAGGACCGCCCCCGCCGCCACGTCCTTCACGATCTTGGCCTGAGGGTGAAACGAGGGGGAGACGAGATCGACGGCCACCTCCACGGCCGTGTTGATCATCTCCGCGATGAGGACGAGAAGGATGGCGAAGACGAGGGCCAGGAACTCGAGCTTGGGGACCCGCAGGAAGAGGGAGACCAGGATGACGGCGATCGCGGCGAGGAAGTGCCATCGCATGTGGCGCTGGGTCCGCGCCGTGTGGAGGATTCCCTCGATGGCGACGTTCGCGCTCTCGAACCAGGTCGAAGGTCTCATCGGCTTCCGCGAAGCGGCCGCCGCTCGATCTGAGAGAGCGATTCCGTCTCCCGACGGCGCATCCGCCGCGCTTCTTGCGACGACCGCTCGTGGTCGTAGCCGGCGAGGTGCAGAACTCCGTGAATGAGGAGGATGGTCAGCTCCGCTTCGAGGGAGTGGCCTTCGCGCGCGGCCTGTTTCTCGGCCGTCGGGACCGAGATCACGACGTCTCCGAGGAGGTTCGTCTCGCCGCCCCCCTGTTCCCCCTCGCGGAAGGAGAAGGCAAGGACGTCGGTGGGGCGGTCGGCCCCCCGGAACATCCGGTTGAGCTCGCGCATCCGCCGGTCGCCGACGAAGAGGACCGACACCTCCCCGGCGCGGATCCCCTCCCTCGTCAGGACCTTGCGGACGAGACCGCGCACCTTGACCGCGGAGATCTTGGCCCGCCTCTGGCGGTCGATAACGCTGATGTCAAGCCGGGCCGGGGTCTGTCTGCTCATAGGCCTGGATGATCCGCTGGACGAGACGGTGACGGACCACGTCCTTCTCGGTGAAATAGACGATGGCGATCTCCTCGATCGGCGCCAGCAGGCGCTGGGCTTCGATGAGCCCCGACCCTTTCTCGGGCGGGAGATCGACCTGGGTCACGTCTCCCGTCACGACCGTCTTGGAGTTGAAGCCGAGGCGCGTCAGGAACATCTTCATCTGCTCCCGGGTCGTGTTCTGGGCCTCGTCGAGGATGATGAACGAGTCGTTGAGCGTCCGGCCCCGCATGAAGGCGAGCGGCGCGACCTCGATCGAGCCGCGCTCGATGAGGCGGCCCGCCCGCTCCGTCTCCATCATGTCGTACAGGGCGTCGTAGAGGGGCCGGAGATACGGATTAACCTTCTCGACGAGGTCGCCCGGAAGAAATCCGAGCCGCTCTCCCGCTTCGACCGCGGGCCGGACCAGGATGATCCGGCTGACTTCCTGCTTGAGAAGGGACGCGACGGCCATCGCCATGGCGAGGTACGTCTTTCCCGTGCCCGCCGGGCCGATGCCGATGACCAGGTCGTGGGAGGAGATCGCCTCCAGGTAGCGCCGCTGGGTCTCGTTCTTCGGGACCACGAACCGCTTCTTCGACGCGACGGGAATTCCGTGCCGGAACAGTTCCGAGACCGGCAGGCCCGGGCGGTCGCGGTAGGCCCGGATGGCATGGGCCACGTCCCCCGGACGGAGCGCGTGCCCGCCCGCGACGGCCTCATCCAGACCCTTGAGAACGCGGCTCGCGCCCTCGACGGCGTCCGCTTCGCCCTCGACCGTCACGCGGTTTCCTCTGGCGCGGACTCGGACGTTGAACTCCTCCTCCAGAACCTTGAGGTTCCGGTCGAGCTCCCCGTAGAGGGCGTCCAGATCTTTCTCAACCCGAAACGTCAAATCCCTTGTGGCCGTCTTTTCCTCCTCCTTCGTCCCTCGGAATCCACCTGCAGGAGTATTGGTAGCATACTCCAACAATCGGCCGCAAGCGCACGACCGATCAAATCCCCGGTTCACCGTTTCACCGATTCACCCATTCACCGTTTCCCCGTTTCAGCTTTTTCGCGCCTCTGCCTCATCGCCTCGAACAGGATCACGCCCGCGGTCACGGCGACGTTCAGGGATTCGACGCTCCCTTCCAGGGGAAGAGTGAGCCGGACGTCCGCCTCTTTCTCCCATGCCGGGCTCACGCCCCGCCCTTCCGCGCCGAGAACGAGGACGAACGGCCTTCCCAATTCGACGCTCTCGGGAGGTTCGCCGCCCGCGGCCACCGCCGCGATGATCCGCCGCCCCGCCGCGCGGAAGCGCTTCACGGCACCGGGCGGCAGCCTCGACGGCTTAAGACGGAAAAGCGAGCCGGCGCTGGCGCGAAGAAGCTTGGGATTCACCCTGTCCACCGCCCCCGCCGTCAGCCAGACCGAGGAGACGCCCGCCGCCTCCGCCGCCCGCAAGATCATGCCGACGTTTGCCGGGTCCTGCACGCCATCGAGAACGAGTATCGGGCCGTCCCCTTCTTCCAACCGCGTCTCCCCGTTTTCTTCTCCCAGATCTACAACGCCGGCGATTCCGGGAGGGGAGGGAAGAGGCGAAATCCAGGCGAACAACTCCTGGGACACGGGGACGATCCGGGCTCCGCTCTCCCGCGATCGATCGACCAGGGCCTTTTCCCGGCGCCGCCCCGCCGCCTCCTCGGTCGCGACCACCGTGTTCAGGCGGACCCTTGGAGACATGAGAGCCTCCTCCAGAAGGCGGACTCCCTCCGCGAAGACGGTTCGTCCCCGCGGGTCTCCCTCGCGCGCGAGGCTTCTTAGCGTCTTCGCCCGCGGATTGGCGCGGCTCGTCAGAATTTTCAAAATGGGACTCCGTCCGCAAGCGGTCGTTCTCGACCCTTCCCGACCCCGCTTCCGCTCAAACAAAAAGGGGCAGAGGATTCGGCCTCTGCCCCTTTCGTCATTATTAAAAAGCTCTCCACGTAGGGCAAGGCTTCAGCCTTGCAAAAGCAACCCTGAGGGTTGCCCTACAAGACCCGTCGGCGATAACGGCCTCAATATAGTATGGACACGCTCATGCAGAATCTCCCCTCCCCCTCTTTTCCAAAGAGGGGTAATTCCTCCCTTTGGAAAAGGGAGGTCAGGAGGGATTCTGCAAATGAACGTTGTCCCTATTCTTGGACTGCTAATAAGTTCACGCCCGGATCGGCATGCGTCGGCGCGCGGGCTAGCTGTCCACCAGTTCCTTGAGCTCCTTCCCGGCCTTGAAGAAGGGGACGCGCTTGGCGGGAACGCGAACCGGCTCCCCGCTCTTGGGGTTCCGCCCCTCCCTTTGCCGTCTGTTCCTGATCTTGAAGCTCCCGAAACCTCTGATCTCGATCTTGTCCCCTTCCGAGAGCGCGCGCTTTACGCTGTCGAAGATGGTGTTGATCACCACTTCCGTCTGCTTCTTGGACAACCCGTCAACCTTTGCGGAAACATGCTCGATCAACTCTGCCTTTGTCATGCTCCCTCCCGTCATCGCCCCGCCCAGCGGGGGCCGCCCCGTTGAATCAGGGCGGATGGGAACCGTAACCAAACGAAAAATATGGGGATTCCTAGCATATGTTCGGGATGATGTCAAGAATGCCGCGTCGACGTTGGACGCGCTTCGCTAGAATGACGCAATGTACTGGAGGTTGACGATCTTGTGACCGGCTGGACGCGAGATGAGGCGGCCAAGGAAGGTCCCGCTGAGGAGATTGAAGAACGTCACTTCCTTTTTCTCTTCGATCACCCTCGGCTCGCCCTCGATTCCACCCATCTCGCCCGCCTCTTTGATCGCTTCTTGAAGGGTGGCCAGGCCGTCGACGAGCTTGAGATCGAGGGCCTGCCTTCCCGTGAAGATCCGCCCGTCGGCCAGCGCCCGCACGTCGGCCTCGGGAAGCTTGCGCCCCTTGACGATCGCTTCGACGAACTGGCTGTGAACGTCGTCGATGACCCGCGAGAGAATTCTCTTCTCCTCGGGCGTTATCTCACGGGTGGGGGACCCGATGTCCTTGTGCTCTCCGCTCTTCACGACCGTGCTCTTGATGCCGATCTTGCTCAGGAGCCCTTCGACGTTGGCGAACTCCATGATCACGCCGATGCTCCCGGTGAGCGTGCCGGGATTGGCGAGGATCTTGTCGGCCGCGCACGCGATGTAGTACCCGCCGGACGCGGCCACCGACCCCATCGAGACGACGACGGGCTTCTCGACGGCGCGGACGGCCTCGTAGATTTCCTGCGACGGGGCCACGCCGCCCCCCGGCGTGTCGAGACGAATGACGATCGCCTTGACGCTGCCGTCGCGGTCGAACCGCCGAATCTGGTCGACGACCGGGCGGGCGTCCGAGATCACCTCGTCGACGGTGATCAAGGCGACCCGCCCATCCGAGAGGCGCAGTCCCTCGCCCCGGAGCAGATAGAGTCCTCCCGCGACGGCCGCGGCCGAGAGAAGAAGGAACACGAGCACGCCGGCGGCGATGAGGAGTTTGTGGCCCCTGGTCATCGTTCCCTCCTGGAACCTATATCCCTTTCTCGCGAAGAAGCGATCCGAGAGTCGTCGAAAGGGACTGTTGCCCCTGATTGTACTCGCCCGTCGCCTCCCTCTCCGTGGAACGCTGGCGGGCCCGCATGGAAAGACCGATCTTGCGCTCCGCGGTGTCGACTTTGATGATTTCCGCCGTGACCTCGTCTCCCACGTTCAGGCTGGCCGCCTTGCCGCCCTCGTCCCGCCCGAGCTCCGAGGCGTAGATGAGACCTTCGATCCCTTCCGCGAGCTCGACAAAAACGCCGTGCTCGGTCTGACGGACGACCTTCCCTTGGACGGACTTCCCGACGGTGTACGTCTCGGGAATCAGGCTCTCCCAGGGGTCCCCCGTGACCTGTTTGATCCCAAGGGAGATCCTCTCCTTCTCCGGATCGACGTGAAGAACGACGGCGTCGACCTTCTGCCCCTTCTTGAGGACCTCCGAGGGGTGCTTGATGTGGCGCGTCCACGAGAGATCCGAGATGTGAACCAGACCGTCGATTCCCTCTTCGATCCCGACGAACGCCCCGAACTCCGTGATGTTCCGGACCTTCCCCTCGACGCGCGTTCCAACCGGGTAGCGTCGGGCGATCGTGTCCCAGGGATTCGGCTCGGCCTGCTTCATTCCGAGCGAGATCCGCTTGTTGTTCGGATCGACGTTCAGGACGACGGCGTCGACCAGGTCTGCCACGCTGACGAGCTTCGACGGATGCCGAACCTTGTGGGTCCAGGACATCTCGGAGACGTGGACCAGCCCCTCGATCCCCGGTTCCAGCTCGACGAAAGCCCCGTACTCGGCGAGGCTCACGACCTTCCCGCGCACGCGCTTGCCCACGGGATACTTGCCCCCCACCTGGCTCCAGGGATCCGGCAGGCGCTGCTTGTACCCGAGCGAAACCTTCTCGTGCTCCCGGTCGTACTTGAGGACGACGACGTCCACCTTGTCGCCCACCGAGAAGATCTCCGACGGGTGGCCGATGCGTCCCCAGGACATGTCGGTGATGTGAAGGAGGCCGTCGATTCCGCCGAGGTCGATGAACGCGCCGTACTCGGTCAGGTTCTTCACCGTCCCGCGGACGACCTGTCCCTCCTTGAGCGTCCCGAGCGTCTGTTCCTTCCGCTTGTTCCTCTCTTCCTCGAGAAGGACCCGGCGCGAAAGGACGATGTTCCCCCGCCGCGCGTTCATCTTGAGAATCCGCATCTGGAAGGTCTGGCCGATCAACTGGTCGAAGTTCCGGACCGGCCGCAGATCGATCTGGGAACCGGGCAAGAACGCCTTGACGCCGCCCAGGTCGACCGTGAGTCCCCCCTTGATCCGGGAGACAACGCGTCCCTCCACGACCTCGCCCTGCTCGGAGGCGCGGGCGATCGACTCCCAGACCTTGATTTTCTCGGCCTTCTCCTTCGAAAGAAGGACGTTTCCTTCGGAGTCTTCGCGATCTTCGATGAAGATCTCCACCTCGGCGCCCGGCGCGAGGCGCTCCAATTCCTCCCTCTGGAACTGATCGATGGGGACGATCCCCTCGGACTTGTACCCGATGTCGATCATGACCCCTTCCGGAGTCACTTTCACCACCCTCCCCCGGACGACGGCCCCCTCCTCGATGTTCCGGAACGAGGCCTCGTACATCTGCGCCATGGCTTCGGAATTCAGGTCCTCTTCCAAGACCGCCGGACCTCCGGCATTCGAATCTCGCGTTTCTTCACTCATAAGACGACTAACCTCCTGGAACGATAGAATACCCGCCCCACCGTGGCGGAAACGGGCTTCAAGAAACCTGTCAATAGTCAATAGTCAATGGTCAATGGTCAATAGTCAATGGTCAATGGTCAATAGTCAATGGTCAATCGCGGTCATGCGCGAGTCGCTTTCAGCGGCCGGCCAATGACCATTGACTATTGACCGTTTTCGCTCCGGTCTCTCAGCTTCGCGATCTCTCTCATCACCCGGTCGGCCACGGCCTGATACGCCTGCCGGGCGGCCTCCCCGCGAGGAACGGGCCCTTCGGGAGGGGCGATGGGAGGACCGAACCGGACGGTCACGCGCACCGGCTTCACCCACCACCGTCCGCGAGGGAGCGCCTCGCGCGCCCCCCTGACAAACGCCGGGATGACGGGCACGCCCGCGTGAAGGGCGATGAATCCAATCCCGGCCTTTCCCTCGCCCAGTTCCCCGTCGACGCTCCGTGTCCCCTCGGGAAAGACAAGCAGGAGATGTCCCCGCTTCAACTGCCGGACCGCCTCCCGAAGAGCGCTCCGGTCGTCCTCTCCCCGCTTGACCGGAAAGGACCCGACCGAGCGAATCAACGGGCCAAACACGGGAATCCTGAACAGCTCTTCGGCCGCCATGTACCGAAGCTGGCGGCGTATCGACCCGCCCACGATGGGCGGGTCGAGATAGCTCGCGTGATTCGCGGCGATGATGGCTCCGCCCGAATCCGGAATATTCTCCTGCCCCCGGACGCGAATCCTGAACAGGACCGCCGCCGCCAGCCGGATGACCGTCCGGACAAAGCGGTACCAGGGGGAAACGCGGGCGGATACCTTCCCGGCCGGAGGCATCACCCCGCGCGGCCGCCGGGAGGTTCCGCCTTGACCCGGCGAAACAGCAAGTCCACCACCTCGTCGACCGTGAGACCCGACGTGTCGACCGTCACGGCTCCGGGCGGAACGCTCAGAGGAGCCAAGCAACGCGATCTATCATTGTAGTCGCGCTTCTCGATTTGTTCAACAGTCTTTTCGAGGGCGCTTTCGCCTCCTTTTTCGGCCCATTCCGCGTGCCGGCGTCGCGCCCGAACCTCCAGGGAAGCCGTCAGAAAGAACTTGAACTCGGCGTCCGGGAAAATGACCGTCCCGATGTCCCGTCCTTCCATGACGACGCCGCCCGCCTCGCCCATCCGGCGCTGGAATCCCTTGAGTCCCTCGCGCACGGCCGGCGAACGCGAGACGCGAGACGCCCATTCCCCCGCCTCTGGAGTGCGGATCGCGTCCGAGACCTCTTCCGAGTCGAGCCAGACGCGCGTCCGCTCTCCCTCGGTCCGAAGGACCAAGCGGCCAAGGTCCGTCATGAGCCGGTTCATGGCCGCCTCGTCCGCGGGATCCAATCCCAGCCGGCGGGCGGCAAGTCCCACCGTCCGGTACATGGCCCCCGAATCGACGTACGTGAACCCCAGCCGCGCGGCCAAACGGCGCGCCACGGTGCTTTTCCCGGCCCCGGCCGGGCCGTCGACGGCGACGATCGGCGCCGACCTCACGAGCGAGCCGCTGATTCGAGAAGATCCAGAAACCCGGGGAAGGACGTGGCCACGCAGGCCGTGTCTTCCACGACCGTCCCGCCTTGGGCGGCCTGGGCCGCGATCGCGGCCGACATCGCCACCCGGTGATCGCCGTACGAGTGAATCCGGCGGCCGGACGCATCTCCACCCAACCCCCCGCCCCGGCCGTGAATGCGGATGCCGTCAGGCGCATCCTCGGCTTGTACGCCGAACGCCCGAAGGGTCCCCGTCATCGCCGCGATCCGATCCGACTCCTTGACCCGGAGCTCGGAGGCGCCGGTCACCGCCGTCTCGCCTTCCGCGGCCGCGGCGGCGATGCAGAGAACGGGAAACTCGTCGATCATCCGGGGAACGATCTCGGGAGCCACCCTAACCCCTTTGAGCGGAGCGGAACGGACGCGGACGTCCGCCACGACCTCCCCGCCGGTCTCCGTCATGCTCTCAAGCTCGATCCGTGCCCCCATCTGCCGGAGAATGTCGATGAGCCCCGTCCGGGTCGGGTTCACGCCGACCCGCCGGATCGTCAGGTCGGAGCCCGGCAGGATCGTCGCCCCGACGATGAAAAAAGCGGCCGACGAGAAATCCCCGGGGACGTCGACGGAGCACGCCTTCAGGCGGTCGCATCCTTCGACGGAAACCTTCAGTCCCTCGCGCCGGACGCTCGCCCCGAAGGCCGGGAGCATCTTTTCGGTGTGATCGCGGGAAAGGCCCGGCTCCGTGACGCTCGTCTCGCCCTCGGCCGAGAGACCGGCGAGCAGGACCGCCGACTTCACTTGGGCCGACGCGACGGGCGAGACATACGAGATCCCCCGGAGCCCGCCTCCCCGGATGACGAGAGGAGCGAGGTTCCCGCCGCCCCGCCCGTCGATCCGCGCGCCCATCCTTCTCAGGGGATCGACGACGCGGCCCATCGGCCGGCCGCGGAGCGAATCGTCGCCGGTGAGGATCGAGAGGAAAGGCCGTCCGGCCAGGAGCCCCGCCAGGAGACGAATCGACGTGCCCGAATTGCCGAGGTCGATGACGTCGTCCGGCTCCCGAAGACCGTTGAGCCCATGCCCTTCGATTCGGACGATTTCTCCCCCATCGTGGATCGAGACGCCCAGCCGCCGGAACGCGGCGAGCGTCCGCAGGACGTCGTCGCCGCGGAGGAGGCCCCGGATCTCCGTCGTCCCGCGCGCGGCGGCGCCCAGAATGACGGCCCGGTGGGAGATCGACTTGTCGCCCGGAACGACGATTTCTCCTTCGAGCCTCCGGGCCGCCTTGAGGACGAACCGGGCGGGAACCGATCCCGTCACTTTTCCGACCCCGCTTTCCTCTCCGTGTTCGGAAGGGCCCGGCGGACCTGCGAAATGCGCGAAAGGCGCGCCTCCAGCTCTTCCCCCCGCCCTTCTTCGATCTCGCGCCGGATCGCGGCGATCTCCTCCTCGAAGACCCGGAGCGCCGAGGCCGTGTGTTCCCTGTTGAGCAGAAAAATATCGCGCCACACGTCGGCCGGGCTCGCGCCGATCCGCGTCGCGTCGCGGTACCCGCCGCCGGAGAAATTCTTGAGATCGAGGCCGCCGTCCATCCGCTCCACGGCGGCGACGAGGGCGAAGGCGACCGCGTGCGGCAAGTGGCTCACGGCCGCGAAGATCTTGTCGTGAACGTCGGGATCGAGCCGGACCGTCCGGCAGCCGACGGCCTGCCAGAGCGCCTCGACGCGGTCGATGGCGAAGCCCCGCGTCTGCGGCGTCGGCGTCAGAACGCACCGCGCCCCGTCGAAGATGGACGGATCGGACGCCTCGACGCCCGACTTCTCCCCGCCGGCGATCGGGTGGGAACCGACGAACGCGGCGCTCCCCTCCAGCAGGTCCTCCAGCGCGTGGACGACTCCCCCTTTGACGCTCCCCACGTCCGTCACGATCGCCTCGGCCTGAAGGTGCGGCCGGATCTCGCGGGCAATCGGTTCGAACGTCCCGACGGGCGTGGCAAGGACGACGAGCGTCGCCCCGCGGACGCCCTCCGCGGGATCGTGGGTGAACTCGTCGATCACGCCCATTTCCACGGCCCGCTTGAGGTTCGCCTCCCCGCGCCCCACCCCCACAACCTCGTCGACCAGACCGCGGTCCTTCATCGCGCGAGCCAGCGACCCGCCCACGAGCCCCACCCCGATCACCGTCATCCGCCTGAAACGCACGCTTCGGATCCTCCTGTGTCACTCGGAGCGCATGCTGCCGCAAATAACGCCCCACCTGGCCTCGGAAAGAGGCCTGGGCCGGCCCCCGTTAGACCGGAAGGTGGACGGGTATGTTCAGCGCTCCCGCCGCTTTCGCCAGCTTCGCGTCCAGCGTATAGAATCTTCTGGCTTCGTGATTCTGAGCGATGGCGAGATGCAGAGCGTCCCCCGACCGAAGGCCGCTGTCGTAACGTTCCAGAAACCTAACGGCCAAATCAAAATCAGCGACATCGGGGGGTATCACGTGAAAGGAAGCCGCCAAGAGGTCTTCAAACGTGGAGATCGCTCGGGACGCCTGGGCCCGGGCCAGTTCCTTCATCCGCACGCGACGGGCCAGCAAGCCGGCGAACTCCACTCTTGTCCAGTGGCTCACCGCCAGATCCCCAACGGGGATTCTTCTCACAAGCGACTCGATCCGCTCGCTGGCCGCTTCCGGCAGGATGAGAGGGGCGACGATGCTCGTGTCGAGATAGACCATCAATGGCCTTCATCCCGCATCTTCCGGATGATCTCCGCGCTCGGCGTCTTCGATTTCGGCATGGACGCTCGAAACCCCGAAAGAAGCGGCAACGGTTTGAATGCCTTTCTCCCGAGATGGTTATCTAGTTGGTCATCATATCAATTTCCCCGATTTCCTTCACGGAGAAAATTCGCGGCCGCTCTCTCCGCCCGCCCAGAGCGGACCGAGCGCCTCGATGAACCTCTTGTTCTCCTCCGGAAGGCCGATCGTCACGCGGATTGCGGGCCCCATCGGCCGGACGATCACGCCTTTCCGGAGGAGGGCATCGGAGAGGTCCTTCGCGGAACGCCAGCCCAGCGGAAGATAGAAGAAGTTCGCCTCGGTCGGATAGAACGAAACACCCATTCTCCTGAATTCGCCGGACAGGAACGCTTTTCCCTCTTCGTTCACCCGGCGGCTCCTCGCCACGTGCGCCTCGTCGGAGAGCGCCGCCAGGGCCGCAGTCTGGGCCAGGCGGCTCGTGTTGAACGGCTGTCGCACGCGCTCCAAGACGTCCGCGATCTCCGGCGTCGTGACGCCGTAGCCGATGCGGATTCCCGCCAAGCCGTAGATCTTCGAGAACGTCCGGAAGACGATCGCCGGCCTCCCCTCGCGGACGTACCGGACCGTGTCGGGATAATCGGGACGGCCCACGTACTCGGCGTACGCCTCGTCGAACGCGGCGACGACGTCCGCCGGAAGCGCGCTCATGAGCGACTCGACCTCGCGCGCGCCGTTGGCCGTCCCCGTCGGGTTGTTCGGGTTCGCGACGAAGACGATCCGCGTCTTTTCCGTCACCGCCCCGGCCATCGCCGGAAGATCGTGGACGCCCTCTCTGAGCGGGACCTTGACGAGGCGCGCGCCGACCGCCTGCGTGACGAGGGCGTAGACGACGAATGAAGGATCGCCCATCACGGCCTCGTCACCCGGCGAGAGGACCGCGCGGGCCAGAAGTTCGATCGCTTCGTTCGACCCGTTTCCCAGGACGATCTGATTCGGAGAGACGCCGTGCTTCCTGGCAAGCGCCTCCTTGAGGTGGATTCCACTGCCTTCGGGGTAGCGGTGCAGATTGGACAGTTCCCCCGCAATCGACTCCAGCGCGAGAGGCGATGGACCGATCGGATTTTCGTTGGAGGCGAGCTTGATCGAGCCGTGGATCCCGAGCTCCCGCTCGACTTCCTCGATCGGCTTCCCGGGAACGTACGGCTTAAGGCTGAGAACGTGGGACGGAAACCGGATCGGCATCGAGCGCTACAGGTCGGCCGGGTAGGAACCGAGGACTTTCAGAAACAGGCAGCCGGCCTCGAGAGAGGCAATCGCCTCCTTCACGGCGGAATCCTCGACGTGTCCGGCAAGGTCCATGAAGAACAAGTACTCCCAGGTCCGCTGTTTCGAGGGGCGGGCGTCGAGGCGCGTGAGGTTGATCCCCCGGTGGGCGAACGGCTCAAGCATCTTGTAGAGCGCGCCGGGGCGGTCCTTGATCGAGAAGACAAGAGACGTCTTGTCGCGTCCCGTGCGCGGCGTATCCTTCTTTCCGATCACCAGGAACCTCGTCTGGTTGTTGGGCCTGTCCTCGATCTTCGGTTCCACTATCTCGAGCCGGTACAGGCCCGCCGCCGCTTCGCTGGCGATGGCCGCCGCCTCTGGGTCCTTCGACGCCATCTCGGCCGCCTTGGCCGTCGATGAAACTTCGACGATCAGGGCGCGCGGCATGTTCTTGTCCAGCCAGCCCCGGCACTGGGCCACGGCTTGCGGATGGCTGTAGACCTTCTTCACGCGAGAGAGGTCCCGTTCAGCGGAAAGAAGGTGCTGGGAGACATCCAGGAGGATCTCGGACGTGATCTTCAGGTCCGACTCGATCAGCGAATCCACCGTGTAGTTGATGACGCCCTCGGTCGAGTTCTCGACCGGAACGACGCCGAACTCCATCCCTCCGCGCTCGACTTCCTTGAAAACGCCGGGAATCGTCTCGACGGGGACCGCCTCGACCGAGGAGCCGAAGCGCCTGAGACACGCGAGATGCGTAAAGGTCGCCTCCGGCCCGAGGTAGGCGACGCGAAGGGGCCTCTCCAGCGAGCGGCAGGCGGAGACGATTTCCCGGAAGACGGCGCGAAGACCGGCCGCCGGGAACGGCCCGGCGTTGGACCGATCGAGCCTCCCGAAGACCTCGTTCTCGCGAACGGGCGCGTACGCCTCGGCGCCCGTTTCGCGCTTGACCTCGCCGATCCGGACGGCGATCTTCGCCCGCTCGTTGAGGAGCGCCAGGACCCGGGCGTCCAGTTCGTCGATTCTATTTCTCAGGTCGTCAAGCTCCGACACAACCGCCCCCTACGATCCATTCTTCCTTTCGGTCAAAGCTTGCCCCGGCTTCCGGCTCAGGTATTCCGCCGGACTCATGACCGGCATTCCCATTTTGCCGTCGAAATGCCCGCTGTCCCAAGTCACGAAGCACGAAGCGTGCGAAATGAACGATTCGATCGAGGCCGCGACCAGCGCGTCGCCAAAGCTTGCCTTCTTCCCCATGATCTCCATGAGCCGGCTGGTCTCGAATTCCGGCAGGCGGGCGCCGGCTGACGGCGCGGGAATAACGTGGACGTTGTACTTCTCGGGAAAATACAGCGAGAACTCCCTTAACTGCCTCTCGTTCAGATTGAAGGACAAAATCCCAACGATCTCGAGAAGGTTGACGAGCGATGTGACCCCGCCCCCCTGTTCGTGAACCCGTCTTAGAAACCTCCGATTGATCCCGAAGTTCCGGTCTCTTCGATATCTCAAGTCGATAACGAAGACGTTGGTGTCTATCGCAATGACGCCCTTTTCCTTGACCATCCGATGGCCTCCCGCCACGTCTTGAACGCGGGCCCGGTCCTCCGAAGGGAGGCCTCAATGTCTCCCCAGGCCTCCTCGAAAGATCTCGCCTCGCCCTCCGCTCTTCCTCGCGCCGCTGCGAACGGCAAGATGACGGCCGCCGGTCTTCCCCGGAGCGTCACCAAGACTTCCTCCCCACGGGAGACGCGCCTCATCACCTCGCCCGTGTGGTTTTTGAGATCTTTGGCCGTCATCGTTTTCATGCGCCGCTCCAAGAAGTAGCTACCTGATAAGCAAAATAGCTACTCTGCACCGTCTTGTCAAGCCGCCCTGTTCACGATTCGTCCTTCTGCCGATTTACCGATTTGCCCATTCACCCATTCACTGTTCTTCACGCCGCCCTTCGCACCAGCGCCTCGGCGATCTGGATGGCGTTGAGGGCCGCCCCTTTGCGGAGGTTGTCCGACACGAGCCAGAGATTGAGGCCGTGCTTCACGGAATCGTCCCGCCGGATGCGCCCCACGTACACCTCGTCCTTCCCGGCGCCGGC